>NZ_BAACAP010000240.1:0-128510 GCF_045865695.1 Scytonema hankhaensis NUACC26 | reverse complement strand
CCATCTTGTGGGACAGATTATCCATCTTGTGGGACAGGTTATTCATCTTGTAGGACAGGTTATCCATCTTGTGGGGCAGATTATCCATCTTGTGGGACAGATTATCCATCTTGTGGGACAGATTATCCATCTTGTGGGACAGATTATCCATCTTGTGGGACAGATTATCCATCTTGTGGGACAGATTATCCATCTTGTGGGACGGGCTTCTAGCCCGTCTATACTAATGGCGGGCAAGATGCCCGTACCACAGAACCATCAAGATGCTCTTACCTCTTCTTTCTATTGATGAAGTGAATAGCTGCACCTGCAGCCCCACAATCAACAGCATCACCAAGGGTATCTTTACCGGGACGAGTGATAGCACCAACAGCTACACCAGCTGCTGCACCAACAGCGACATCTTGAGGCAAACTACGCTTTTTAGGATTGTTTCTCAAACCGTTAACACCGTTAACAGCAGCACCAGCAGCACCGCATTTAACAGCGTTATTGATGACAGAACCACGACCTCTAATAGCTCCGGAAGCAGCACCAACACCAGCGCCAACAGCAGCATCGCGTCCCACGTTTCTGTCAGCCAGTGCAGATTGATATGGCAGAAAAGTTGCACCTATTAAACCAGTTGCCATTAGGCTTGATAGTAATGTCCGCTTCAAAATCCAATTCATAAATAATTTACTCCTCAAACGTTGAACGAGATTATTTGAGTTTCATTTTCCCCTTCTTCAATTCTAGACAAAGCAAAAGTTTTCTGCATGAAAATGTTTTCGCGACCTCCGTAGTTTTGATTTATAAAAGCACAAATATATACTAATTTTATTGGATTTTAGATTACACGTAGAGTGGAGTCTGCCCACTACGTAAGGCTTTTGGTAGGTAATACCCGCTCACCCTACAGTGCTTAAAATTTTTTCTAAATGATTTAGGATTGATATATCTTTTGACTTACTATTAGTTAACTAATTATTCCATATACTGTATGCCATTTTAATAATTGGCACATTGTCAGTGAATAGTGGTTGGTGGTTAATAGCTGCTTTTAACAACTAACAACTAACAACTATCCACTAACTACTTACAAAGCCTGAATCCACTCTTTAACTGTATACTCAGTCCAAATACCGTTTTGCCAATAAGGATCGGCTTCCACTAACTGACGCACTGTGGCTTCATCTTCAGCTTCGTAAATGCCAAAAACTTTAGTGACATCTTTGGTAGGACCAATCGTAATTAATACACCAGATTCTTTTTGTTTTGCGAGTCCGTCTAGATGTGCTTCGCGGTAAGGCGCACGTTTTTCTAGAACATCTTCGCAGTAGGTTCCCCACATCACGTATTTAGGCATATTTTTGTTACTCTGATTCCAAGTAGCTCAAACAAATGAAACGCAAGATACTTTTGGGCTAGTAGTTGCGATGTATGCGCTAAAGCGCAACTACGAACATTTTATATTTTTTAGGTTGAACTACTTACAGCAGTTTTCAAGTAAATCAACCATTCTCTGCTCTTGTGGTACGGGCGTCCTCGCCCGTTCTCAACAAGAAAGCGGGCGAGGACGCCCGCTCCACTTCATGCCACCCGTTCTCAACAAGAAAGCGGGCGGGGACGCCCGCTCCACTTCATGCCGCCCGTTCTCAACAAAAAAGTGGGCGAGGACGCCCGCTCCACTTCATGCCACCCGTTCTCAACAAGAAAGCGGGCGAGGACGCCCGCTCCACTTCATGCCGCCCGTTCTCAACAAAAAAGTGGGCGAGGACGCCCGCTCCACTTCATGCCGCCCGTTCTCAACAAGAAAGCGGGCGGGGACGCCCGCTCCACTTCATGCCGCCCGTTCTCAACAAGAAAGCGGGCGAGGACGCCCGCTCCACTTCATGCGGTCTATTAAGTTGAAAATTGTTGCATTGCCCACCCTACAATTTTTATTTTCAAATAACTAACTTCTCAAAGTCACCCCAAATTTCTCAACCAAAGCTTCGCGTACTTTATTATGAACGGATTGTACTTCAGCATCAGTCAAAGTCCGATCGCTCGCCCTATAGAGTAAGCGGAATGCCAAACTCCGTTGTCCTTCGGGTACGCGATCGCCACGATACTCGTCAAAGAGTTCCACACCATCTAACAACTCTTTTCCTGCTTTGGTAATTGCTTTTTCAATTTCAGCAACTGATACCTTCACGGGTGCAAAGAAGGCGATATCTCGGTCAGAGGCTGGGTAAGTGGAGTAGGGCTTAAAGGGCGGTACGAGGAGTTCATGAGTGTCTAAGGAAGCCAACACTACACCCAAATCTAACTGGAACACGTAGACAGAATCTGGTAAACCTCTTTCTCGCCGCACTTGGGGATGCAGTTGTCCGAAGACACCCAATCTATTACCCCTAATCCATAAAGAAGCTGTCCGCCCTGGATGCAAGCGAGAATCTTTACAATCGGGTTGATATTCTACGTTCAACCCCATGTGCTGAAAGACACCATTCAAAATTCCTTTGGCTTCAAACCAAGTCATGGGTTGTTCGCGACCGCTTCTTACCCATTTGCTTGAAGTTATATCGCCTCCAAGAATACCTGCAACCGCTTCGGCTTCTCTGAGTCCGTCTTCATCTTGCCAGAAAATGCGTCCAAATTCATAGCCATTGAGGGAGCCGTTTCCTTGTTCTATATTGTACTGAAACGCATCAATTAATCCAGCTATGAGGTCAGTTCGCAACGCCGAATATTCTACAAACAAAGGATTGCTGAGAACGATTTGCCTATCTTCCCCTGGTTTTACTAAGGAGTAATGCATGAGTTCGGTCAATCCCGCAGCCCGAAACGACGAGCGCAATTTGCGTGTTATTTCCCAATCTACAGGTAAGTATCCTGCTTCTGCAGTTTCTGGTAAAGTGTCGCAGAACTTATCATAACCGTAGAGACGGGCAACTTCTTCTATTAGATCGATTTCCCGTTCCAAGTCGCGATAACGATAGGGAGGAACGGAAACCATCCATCGTTTTTCATCGATAGGAGTTAACTTGCACCCAAGTGCTGAGAGTGTACGTTCAACATCTTGGCTTTGTAGTTCTCCGGTGTCTACTCCTAAATCTGTTGGACCGAGAACCTGATTCACTCTTTCCAAACGCAATTCTATCGATCGCATCCAAGTGGTAGGATCGGGGCGGGAATCAGAAATTTCTTGACTCGCTGTCGCACCTTGAGTCAGTTCGCTTAGAAGTGACAAAGCGCGACGAGTTGCGACTTCCAACTCAGCACGGTTAACTCCCCGTTCGTATCTGCTCGAAGACTCACTTCTCAAACCCACGCTCCGAGAAGAACGGCGAATTGCTACGGAATCAAACAGTGCTGCTTCCAATACCAGATTCTGAGTCCCTTCATGAACTTCCGTTTCTTCTCCGCCCATAACTCCTGCAATAGCAACGGGTCGATCTCCTGCGGTAATCAATAAATTTTGAGTTGACAGAGTGCGGGTTTGCCCATCTAGAGTTTTAATAGTTTCACCAGCATTGGCAAAACGGACGCCAATTTCTAGAGAAGTACCGGGGCGGGTTGGCGTACCTGCAACGCTCAAGAGACGTTCTCGGTCAAAAGCATGCAAAGGTTGTCCCCATTCTAACATTACATAGTTAGTAATATCTACAACATTATTTATTGGTCGTACTCCAGCAGCACGCAATCGCTGTTGCAACCAATCAGGAGATGTCGCAATTTTAACATTTTCAATAACTGTTCCAATGTATGCAGGACAAGCTTGGGTATCTGCAATTTGGAGAGATAAATTAAAATTGCCTTCAGAACTTGATGTTTCACCAGGTTCGCTGAGCGATAGCTTTGCATCAGTTAAGGCTGCTACTTCACGGGCTATACCTACCATACATAAAGCATCAGCACGGTTAGCAGTAGCCGTCACATCTAAAATGACATCATCTAAACCCAAGAGCGATCGCACATCGCTACCCAAGGGGAGGTTATCTTGAGTAAAAATGTGAATTCCGTCTACATCGTTCGGCAAACCTAGTTCCTTCAAAGAACAAATCATACCCTCCGACGGGACGCCGCGTAATTTTGCGGGTTTAATTTTAAGATCGATGTTAGGTAAGTAAGTTCCTACAGTAGCGACTGGTACATAGATATCTGCTCTAACGTTAGATGCGCCACAAACAATATTGAGATTTTCGCCCTTACCTATATCGACTTGGCAAACACTCAACTTATCAGCATTGGGATGAGGTTGACGTTCTACGACTCTCCCCACAACAACACCATTTGCCCAAGTGCGGCGATCTTCAATATCTTCTACTTCAAACCCTGCTAATGTTAGTGTTTCTGCTAACTCTTCTGGGCTAAGTTTTAACTCGACTAGTTCCTGTAACCATTTAAGTGAGATACGCATGAATGTGTTGGGCTGTTCGATGAGTTTATTAACGCACAGTCTATTCTAGCCGAATCGGGCAGAAGCCTTACATCTTAAACTCTTGAATGTACGACTTTGGATGAGTTTTACAGAAGAGACGTTAATGATACTCTCTTCATTAATGGTAGTAATAAGTAGTGTTGCCTACATAAGGAGGGTCTACCCATGTACTTTTTATTAGAAACAGCAGCTCAAGCAGCAGCAGAAGCAAAAGACCCATATCAATTTCCTTGGGCTTTTACAGCAGTTTACATAATTGGCTTTATTGCTGCTGTGACAATTGGTTCGATCGCTTGGTACAACTCCAAACGTCCTGTTGGTTGGGAAAGCAAAGAGCGTCCAGACTTTGTACCCAAAGTAGATAAAGATCCAACACCAGGTGTGTAGTCAAGAGTCATTGGTCATTGAATCACCTGACCAGTGACCAGTGACCAGTGAACAGTGACCAGTGACCAGTGACCAGTAACCAATCCCTAATCCCCAATCCCTAATTTTGAATATCAACCCAACGACGGTAAAGTTTTTGAATTTGTTTGAGAACATTATGATAACCGTGTTGGGTTGAATCGTTGGTGTCCGACATCTCCTGTAATTTTGTCAACAGTTTTGCTTCTTCTGTTGCAACTTCACCGTCACTGTAAATTAATCCGCCGATCGCTTCAATGAGGTTTTGGCATTCTTCTTGTGTGGGGCGATCGCCTAAATACTCTTTTAACCAATCATAAAACTGTTCCGGTTGCACGGCAACGAGTTCGTACAACCAAGGTTGAATCTCTGGATCGTCAGCGACTCCCTTCGCTTGAGCCACTTTGCGAAGATATTGCCTCTCTTCTGGTTGAATTCTGCCATCAATCCAAGCCGCTCCAATCAGGATTTTGACCAAGTTTTTCACGCTACTAGAATTACTCACCATAGGGGAAATCCTCCGGTAGTTCAATTTACATCATTCTCCCTCAATTCCTGATTTTTCTTAAGCGCACCATAAAAAAGCCATCCATATCTTGTTGGTGAGGTAAAACTTTAATCCAACCTTCTGGAGAAGGACAGACAGGTAACACAGGAGGTTCAATTTCCCAATTTGGGTAATCTACAAGAAATGACTTCACAACATTTTCATTTTCTTTGGGATGCAGCGTACAGGTAGAGTAAACAAGTACACCATCAAGCTTGACAAAAGTAGATGAATGTGCCATAAGTTGTTTTTGTAATATAGAAAGTTCTTCAACAGTTTCCGGTGTCTGTCGCCAACGAGCATCAGCATGGCGATGTAGTGTTCCTAAGCCAGAACAGGGTGCATCTATCAGTACCCGGTGAGCAGTATTTTGAAACTCAGTAAAGTCACGGGTACTATCACCGATGCGTATTTGAATAGATTGTAAAGAAAGGCGTTGAATATTGTCTTGAAGTTTTTTCAGACGAGATGGAGTGCGGTCGGTAGCATAAACTTTCCCTTTATCCCCCATCAACTCTGCAATGTGAGTTGTTTTACCACCTGGTGCAGCACACACATCAATAATCGTTTCACCTGGTTGAGGGTCAAGTAAATGACCTACGAGTTGAGCGCTACTATCTTGTACAGACCACCAACCTTGATGATAACCAGGTAGATTTTGAATGGAACCAGCGTTACTCAACAAGCGTAAAGCTTGAGGTAAGTTATGAATGCGTTGAAACGAAACACCAGCCGATTGTAATCCCGCTTCTACCTCTTCCATAGAAGCCCGCAACAGGTTAACCCGCAAATCAATTGCTGGAGTTTTGTTCATCCACATACACAATTGCTCTGTTTGCGCCAAACCAAATTGCTCTACCCACACTCGAACAATCCAGTCAGGAAAGCTGTGTAGGATACCTAAGCGTTCTATCGGGTTTTCTGGTAATTTTATAGGGATTGGCGATTGGCGATTGGCGATTGGGAATTGAGTATCAGTTATCGCCTCTGCACCCCTACTCCCCTGCTCCCCTGCTCCCCTGCACCTCTGCTCCTCTTCCCCTTCACTCATTCTGATATACTGGCGTAGTAAACCGTTAACAACACCAGTTAAACCAGAAAAACCATTTTCTTTGGCTAACTGAACTGTGGTGTTGACAGCTGCACTTACAGGAATCCGTTCTTGATACTGTAATTGATATAAACCTAAGTGCAAAATGGTGCGGAAGTCTTTTGGTTGTTGATGAGATTTCTTTTTACCAAGTTGGTCTACGATCGCATCGAGGGTGCGCTGTCTTCTCGTGCAGCCGTATACCAGTTCCGTTACAAGACGACGATCCATGTCAGATAAATTAACTTTTTGCAGCACGCGATCCAGAGCAATATCAACATAAGCCCCTTTATGAATCTCTCGCAGGGCAGTAAAAGCTAATTGACGTGAGGAAACCATGTTAAGTTTTTCATTTTTTATTTTAGTTTAAAAGACGGTGAAGCGTAAAATCCGCAAAATTACACAGGAATTGGCTCAAAATAAAGATAAATTTATTAAAATACCATATTAGCCTTGGTATTTTCCAGTATAAATGTGTAAATTCATCAATTCATCATTATACGTGTATAAAATTAAAGTCTTTAAATAGCTTTCATCAAATATTATTCAAAAGGATTAGTATGATTGTTTAGATAATTATCATTCCAATAAAAGGTTAGCGCAGTACGGCGGTAACTTAAGTTTTATTTGCAAAAAGTTTCAATTCATTCTCGGGGGCTGAAAATTGTCAAGCATAGCAAATTTAGCTCGATAATTGGATCTCTATAGTATGCAGCCAGTGTTTGCACTTACATAACTACCTAGACAAGTCAGTTTTGAGCTAAGTAAGTATCGAAAGAGGATATATTACATGAAGCAAGATCGGGGATTGGCAAAGCCTTTGTTGCTACTAGTTACTCCGCTAATAGCTAGTAGTTCTGTGTTAGCAGCATTACCGAGTTACGCTGCTAGCTTAGCATTATCTGAAGGAGCAGTAGAGTTCACAAGGTTTAGTCAAAACCCTTCAGAAGTTGTATCTGATGCTGACATTGATACCTTTGAGATTGCTAGGGATGGTAAAGTGGACGCTGTCGCTGCTGCAGATGCAGTTTTCGTGGCTGCTTCACCAACAGCATCCAATTTTTCTTTAAGTAGAGTCTTAGGTGAAGGTACTGATTACTTGGGACTAGCACAAAGTACGGCTCAAGTTATCGGTAACTTTGCTGTAGATGCTGGTACATCTTTTTCTTTTGACTTCACTGCTAACTTAAACCTAGCAGCATCGATAGACTATCCATTGTTAGAATCTGCATCTGCAAGTGGAGATATATCTTTGGCGTTATTAGATACTGATACTCAGAGCATTATAGACTTTTTTAGCCTCCAGGGAAATTTAAGCTTCCAAGACAATAATGATTTTGTAGCGCTTGACACCAGTGAAAATATTGTGTTAAGTCAACCAGTCACTACGTATCGTTTTGGAGGAAATGAAGAATTTGCAACTGTTTCGGTACAAGGATCTTTGCAACGCTCTTTTGCTAACAACACAAACTTAACTTTAGTAGAAGTTAAGAGAAATCAGGCTCGCGTGCAAGCACCTGAACCTTCAACAACTCTGGCTTTACTCTTTTTATATGGTACATTTGGTGTTGCGTTGAAAGGTAAACGTAACACCATGAACCCTGTTTCTTAGAAGTAGGACTTACGTATGCCCCCTTTTTAGCTACGGTGTACACACAAGTCTCCTACTCCCTTTGAGCTCTAAAATTCCCGATTTTTGTAGGGTGGGCACTGCCCACCAGAGCGTGAAAAATTCCCGATTTTTGTAGGGTGGGCACTGCCCACCCTACGCCTATAGGTAATCATAAGAGCACTCTCAGGGAGTAAAATGCCATATGGCAGTTTCCCGATGGGTTGGGGGATTTACGGGGATCTACAATGTCTTTTCAGAAAAACTTTAAGAGCCTACTTGTTACAAGAAATAGAACTATAACCAGATTGTGAAGAACTGCTGGAATTATTATCAGATGAAACTTTGACTGAAAAGCTTTGACTAATCTCACTTTGACCACTACCAGATGCCTTGGCAAAACTTTTTACTTCGGCAACACTCTTACCATCAGGTGAAACTATCCTTTTAATTACAACTTGATAGCGTGCCAATCTTACCTCCTATTATTGTTCTGTATTCAAAAAAACTCATAACAAAGTGTAAGTTTTACTGATTGTCCCTAATTAGCGATCGCTAATTAGGGAATTGACATGGCATATAGAAATTCCATGCCACTTATTTATACAGATTCATCAATTGAAGAAGCAGAAGAAGCAGAAAAAGCAGAAGCGCTAGCGATAGCGTCATCGCCAGATGCTCTTGAAGTAACACGAACAGAACTGCTAGTGAGATTAAAACCAGAGTAACTGATTACTAGATTGTCCAAAGCAGTACTGACGTCGGTTAAATTACCATAGGCATTTGCTGAAAATTCAGAAATTACTACAGCACGACCACCATTTAAATGCTTGGTATATGTTTCATCTATGGATTCTAAATAATCGATATCATAAATTATCATGGCTCCTCGTTTCTTAACCGCGACTTTTCTGAGTATGTTTGAAAAAAAGCCGTCTATAAATTTCTATGTGAGTGAGTCATCTTCCTAAATCTTCCTCTGAAAGGAACATTTAGGAAGATTTTCCCTTTTTTAAGAGGGTCAAAATGAGTTGTTCGGTTTGAAGCAGCTCCAAGGGGTTTACCTAAAACTAGGCTTTACTAGTTTGCAGCAGCAATGACCGATCCAGTTTGGTTGGAACCTTCTCCAGCAACAACTAGTTGTGAAATGGTGGTTTGAGTGTTGCTGTCGGGACCTATAGCCTCATTCTCAAAGACAAAACTACCTGAATTACCCTCAACATACGATTTGACCTTGATTTCTGCTTCCTTCTTGAATTTTTCATTGAAATCGATGTCAAAATTCAACTCTTTGTTGACTTTTTCATCAATATTTATTTTCTTGTCAAACTTAAATTTATCCAATGTTGAACTACCACCAACAACAGTTTCTTGAGTCAATTCCAAGTAGTTAAGATCGGAAATAATCATAGTAATCTCCTAATTTTTAAACGTTGTTTTTGGGCATTTTATGTGTAAACAACTTATTTTTGCTGGTTCCATCTTTTGTAAACCGCTTGTCTTTGTTGCTCACATTTCTAATATAGCCTAACTCTTGCAAAAATCAACAAATTTTGGAAAATTTTCTATTTAAAAAACTAATAAATAATTGTCAAAAATAGCTCTTTTTTATAATAGATTAAACTAAAAGTATAGCTACATTAAAACAGTCAAAAAAGTCTTTCTTTGACTACAAATCCACCAAATTTTTGTTTTTAGTTAGTCTTTAAAAACATTTTTCACTTACACAAAATAAGCTGTCTGGAAAGAACAAAAAAAATTGTCTTGATTTGCTATAGATTTACTATCTTTAAAAAAGTATTTTTTGTCATAAACGTAACCCTTACTTGCTTATAATTTGCGGATTAGAGGAGAGAATTATTCACTCAAATGAGCTATTTATTATTAGTTAATAGCAGACTTAAGCCTGCTTTAGCAGTTCTTCCTGTGGTTGCAAATTGGCGTATAAGTCTAGTTGAGTGACAATTTCTATTCTCTGGATTTGTTGCTTTAACCAATTAGAAAACAATTCTGTAATGATTTTTTGGCGTAACTCTTCATCCAATTGAGGTTGAATAATTTCCTCTACCCAAATTAAATGCACTCCCTTTGAAGTTGTCATTGGTTTCAGAATTTCAGGTGGTCTAGCAGCAAACACAGCAGCTGCAATCTCAGGGCGAAAATCACGGCGATGTCGAATACCTTGATATCCACCAGCACAACGAAGTTTGGGGTCTTGAATGTACTGACGTGCTATTTCTTGGAAAGTGATTTCGCTTTCTTGGAGAGCATAAAAGAGCTCTAAAGCCAAGTCTTTATCATCTAGGACGACTTGATAAGTAGCTACTGCAACATAATCAAGTTGGTTCTCGTAAAAAACCTGTTCAACTTTATCTGCAAATAAATGCTTTGCTAACTTCCTTGCCAGAATTGTGGCGTGGACTAATTCTTCAAATTCCTTTAGAGTTAAATGATGCGTCTTTAACCACGTCCAGGTGTCTTTCGCTGTTACAAGTTTCTTCTCGAGTCGGAGCTTGTCTCCCTCCTCCTGTATTTCTGCTTCATCCACGGTAATACCAAGCTCAGAAGCAGTTTCAGCTACAATTTTTCGTGTCGCGATCGCTTCCACAACTTTAGGAACTTCAAAACCGAGCTTGATATTGTGGATTATGTGTTCGGGGGAAATAGTCAGGCTTTCTAACACGACGCGCCTCCTCAAACGATTTTAGATTTGGGATTTGGGATTTTGGGATTTGGGATTTGGGATTTGGATTTCGGAGAATGTCTCAAGCGCTACCATGAGTGTCTGTGAAAACTTTGGCTAAAAAGCCGCACCGTCTTTTTGTAATTTCTTAAATGGGTCTAACACATAGTCAATGATTCGTCGCTGGCGAATAATGACTTCTGCAGTCGCTGTCTGTCCTGTTATTAGAGGAATACGCTTGCGACCAGCTTGGACATAGGGCTGGGGCATAGTAATTTCCAGCTCGAAGGTATTGACATCACCCTGACTGGTTTGTTGAATTTTTGAATCTGGTGAAATCCAACTGACTTGTCCTTGTACGACTCCATAGTCTTGGAAAGGATAAGCATCTAGCTTGATTTTGACAGGCATTCCCACCTTTAAGAAGCCGCTATGCTCGTTTGGCATAAGGGCTTTAAGTACAACAGTCGAATTTTTAGGTGCTATTTGGGCAACCCTTTGACCGGGTTGCACTACGGCTCCCGGTTTAGTGACAGGTAGTTCAAAAATTACACCATCAATGGGCGCTCGGACTCTTCTTTGCTCCAACTGAATCTTTAAAGATGCGATCTGGTTCTTTGCTTGAGCGATTTCTGATTGCAGGGCGTTGATTTGTGATTGATGTTCTTTAAGTTGTTCCTCGGTTTTGAGCTTTGCCAGTTTACCCGTATGAATCAGGCTTTGATAACTGCGTTGTTCTTCCTGCAAACGAAGTTGGGCTTGCTGAATATCAGATTTAGCCTGAAGAAGTGTTCTTTCATAACTACTTTGTTGTTCTTGAAGGCTAGACTGAGCTTGAGAAATTTCAGTTCCAGCTTGTATAAGGCGCTCTTCGTCTTCTTTTTTGGATTGTTCTATCTCTTTAAAACGGTCTTGTGAAATAGCACCATCTTCATAGGCTTTTTTATAGCGTGGAACTTTTTCTAGAGCAGCTTCAAAACGCAATCCCGCCAACTTATAAGCTGCTTTACTTGACTCTAGTGCCTGTTTTGTCTGGTTGACCTTAGCCAATTTTTCTTCTTTTTGGAAGTTATAAGCAGTTTTAAGAGTATTCAGATTTTGTTGTGCTTGTTCTACTTGAGCAAGTTTTGCCAATTCTTGAGCCTGATTTTGTTGTTGCTGTGTGTTAAGAGAAAGCTGTAGTTGATTTTTTAGTGCTTCTAAATTAGAGTACCGATTTTGCAAGCCTTCTAGCTTTGAGTGCGCCTGTTGAAGTTCCGTTTTGAGAACATCTGACTCAATCTCTAATAAAGTTTGCCCTGCTTTGACAGTTTCTCCTTCTTTGACATTGACAGCAATGACACTACCGAGGGCTGGACTATCTAATTTTTGTGTTGCTCCCTTGGGTTCTACACGCCCTTTAGCACTACCTGTTTCATCTACCTTTGATAACGTTGTCCAAGGTACAACAATAATTACAAAGCCTAGTGCGACATACAACACTGAACGGGTCCAAACTCTGGGTAAGGCATCTAAAAGTTCTTGTGTACCGTAAAAGTATTCTTTAGGCTGGGTTGTACTTTCATTCTCAGGTTTTGGAGATTTTTTGCTATCCACTGGTGGGATGTAATTCAAATACTCCTCTTGCTCGCTTTGTGAGACTACAGATGATGAATTAGAAAATAGCTGCGGCATATTTTTTCATTTCTACTGAGATGTAAGGATATGGAGAAGAAGTAAGGGAGGGAGTGGGTGAGTGGGTGAGTGGGGGAGTGAGAGAGGGAGAGGGGGGGAGTAGGGGAAGTAATTACCACTAACCCCTAACCCCTAACCCCTAACTCAACCCACTTGAGCAAATTGTTGTTGGTTGAGGTAGTAGTAGTGTCCTTTCTTGGCAATTAATTCCTCGTGCGTCCCGCTTTCTACCAACACACCACGATCTAAAACCAGAATTAGGTCTGCATTGCGTATGGTGGACAAGCGGTGAGCAATGATGACGCTGGATCGCCCTTTGAGAATAGTTTTTAAATTATTTTGAATGATGCGCTCTGATTCCGTATCAAGGTGACTGGTGGCTTCATCTAGAATTAACAAGCGGGGATCGCCAAGTAAAGCACGAGCGATCGCAACCCGTTGACGCTGTCCACCAGAAAGCAATCCACCACCTTCACCAATTTGGCTTTCGTAACCCATTGGTAATTGTCGAATAAATTCATCGGCTCCAGCCATCCGCGCTGCTTCTACGATCTCTTCAAGAGAGGCTTCTGGATGAGCAATGCTGATGTTTTCTCGAACTGTAGCACCAAATAAGAAGGTGTCTTGGTCAACAACACCAACTTGAGAGCGTAACGAGTGCAGGTAAATGTAATTTAAATCTTGACCATCAATTAATATTTTTCCTTCTGTGGGAGAATACAATCCCAGAATTAACTTAGACAGAGTTGTTTTCCCCGAACCACTACGCCCTACAATGGCTACTGTTTGCTCCGGATGGATTTCAAAGCTTAAATTTTGTAGAATGTTAGTTTCATTTTGTGAGTTATAGCGGAAAGTTACGTTCTCAAAGCGAATGTGACCGCGAAATTGTCCTATGGGCTGACGGGGATGATTTTCTAAGTCTTCTTCTGGTTCAGCTTCCAAAACGTCATTGATGCGTTCGGTAGAAATCATGATTTCTTGCAATCCATTCCATAGCAACGCTAAACGTTGGAACGGACCGAGCACATTGCCCAATAACATATTGAAAGCAACAAGTTGTCCGATGGTCAGTTGTTGGTGAATCACTAACGACGCTCCATACCACATCAACGCTGTACTGGACAGAAGATTAATTGAGGAACTGATAATCTGTAAGCGGTTGCCAATAATTTGTGCAAAAAAACCCTTTTTAACGACATTATTTAACAATTCTTCCCATTTCCAGCGTACTGTCTGCTCTACTCCCATGGACCGAATAGAGCGAATTCCTGTCAGGCTTTGAATTAAGTAACTACTTTCTTCGGCTCCTGCATGAAACATCTCGTTGGAAATCCGGCGTAAGATACCCGTACTAGCGAGTACCAGAATACAAAATGGCGGTACAGTCAACAGCGCCAGCAATGCCATCTGCCAACTGTACACGAACATGATGACCAAATAAATGCTTAGCGTTAGCAAGTCAAGAATGACCGACAGTGTCTCGCCAGTAAGGAAGCGCTGAATTTTGTGATTCTCTTGAATGCGGGAGGTGATGTCGCCGACGTAACGCGACTCGAAAAATGATAAAGGTAGGCGCAAGGTATGTTTAATAAAACCAACCACCAACGCTACACCGACGCGCTTAGCAGTGTGATCCAGGAGATACTGGCGCACTGCATTCACAACAATGTTAAAAAAACCAAAAACTAGCATCCCTAGAGCGATCGCATTTAAAGTTGAGATGCTTCCTTGGACAATAACTCGGTCAAGCAACATCTGGGTGAATATTGGTGAAACCAGTCCAGACAACTGAATCAGCACTGAGGCGACGAATATTTCTACCAGTACCCAAAAGTGTGGTCTAACTAGCTCGTAAAACTTCCAAAAGCCCTTAATCTCTTCCTTGGAGTCTTTTAATAGGGCTGTTGGTTGTAGTAACAAAGCATAGCCACTCCAATCTGCTTTAAATTCAGCAGCAGTTAAAGTGCGTATTCCGATGGCGGGATCGGCTATAATGACCCGCTTGCGAGTGATTTCATAGATGACAACAAAGTGTTTGCCTTCCCAGTGGGCGATCGCTGGTAGGGGTTGCTGTGCTAACTTTTCAAAAGTCCCTTTGACTGGACGAGTTGCAAAGCCGAGGCTTTCTGCTGCGGTGGCTAAGTTCCGTAGTGATACCCCATCTCGACTCGTGTTCGCTAAATCCCGCAGTCGATTGAGACTAAACCGTTTACCCCAATAACGACTAATCATGACAAGGCAAGCTGCACCACAATCAGAAGCGCTATGTTGTTCAAAGAACGGGTATTGTTTGCTAACACGTCCCCACCAATGCTCTGCTCTAATTTTAGGGCTGGGGAAATAGGGCTTGAGCCTTTTTTGCTTTGGTTGTGACTCTGGAATGCGTTGTGGAAAGGGAATAACATTGCCAACAGAAGTACTGCGTTCCGATCTAGATCTAGTAGGGCGTTGTTTAAACTCCTTTGCATTAACTGGGCGATCTTGAGGAGCGACACACTCCGCTAATTGCTGCCAATGTTCTAGTGCAGGAAGCCAATTGGCATCCCTAACAATATACGCAATGGTTGGTTGCGCGACTTCCCAACTGTCTTGTTGTGGCGCTGGATAGATTTTGCCTGGTGTTAAAAGCGATCCCCGAGAATGACGCAGTTCTCCTTTGAGCAACAGCAAACACTTACAATCTTTTGGTAGAGTGGCTTGTTGATTGTGACTTAAATCGTGTCGCTCAAACAACGATAAAGCTTTAAGCATTCCTGGTACATCTGATATACTGTCAGCCTCTTGCCAGTTTTGGCGGCATAACATAACCAAATCCCATAGCTCTGCGCGTTTGAACAGGCGATCGTTAATGGTAGGATTGCGATCGCTCAAAGCCTGTAGTGTCTCTTGTTTCAGGTAGCAAAGCTTGAGGTTAGTCGAAGCTCTTGCTGCATATGGCTGAAAATCTTCTTGTGGAAACAGGGTTGTTTCACCAAAAGACGATCCCGCACTCAGGGTTGCAATTAAGTTCTCAGTACTGTCTAATAGTCTGACTTTCCCTGACAGAACTATATATATTCCTGGATGAGTCGTTGTTGTTTGCCAGAACTGCTTTGTGGCTGGTGGTTCTACTATTTCTACCATTGCCAAACAGCCAGCCAGTTCTTGGGAAGTCAATGTCTCACCCAAAGTTTTAGCGACCAACTGACTCAGCAGTTGTTCGGAAAACACTGATGGCATTACCTCACCTCCACCAAAAGTAGTCATCTTTGGTCTAAATCAGATCGAACAACCAATGTCAACCATGTTTTGGTTGGAGAGTCAGTAGCGGATTGTAATGCTACCAGTTCTTGGGCGATCGATACATTTACCGATCTTTTGCTCGAAAGGCTCTAACAAAGCCTTATAAGCAAAGTCGTAACCTTCAAAAAGTTGTCGTTGAGTGGAAGAGTGTGACATAATTGTTACCAGTTGCCGTCATGGTGTAACGCGGGCATAGTCGGTCTGCGACAGCTGTTGCTGAAACCTAAGCGCAAATGTTTCACAGCTGTACATTTGATTAGCTCTCGAAAGCTAATCGATTCGGTTACCTTTGATGTGTAATAGCCCTGGAAAGTCCCCCCTGTGTTTAGGAGTATAGGGGGGTTATTCCTGGGTTATCTCATACCTTTGGAGTTCCCCCCTAGTGTTTTAGGAGTATAGGGGGTCAATCCTAGATTTCCTTATCTATGAGTGTTAATAAGTTTAACTTCAAAGAAAAGGAAAGCCAATCAAGGCATCAACACATCAAATGATTTTTAGATTTTGTGAAGTCAGCAGAACCTGTATTCGGAAATCCACTAAATAGAAAGTTATAATACCTATTCCATAAGTGGTAGAAAGCGCCCCTAGTAAAATTTGTTAATAGCATGGCTTTATATCTATGAAAAACATCAAGATTACCAATGCTCTGACAAACAGTGAACTGTTAATAAATGATTGCAAAAGTTACAAAAAGTATCAGACAAGATATATTTTAACTGCTGTTAAGGCTCTTAACCTGCTTCACAAATCTAGTTATCTAAATATACCTAATAAGTATTACTAGGTACATTAAGTTTTATGGCAAAAAGATAAAAATCTAAATTGTGTAACTGGAATTACAGAACTTGCTAAAGCAAAGCAGATACCCTTGTCAGAGAAGAGGCAAACACTGTGAGTGGGAATCCATCCATGAATATGGAGGAGAGCGAGCGGGGAATTAGGGTAAGGAGAAAACTTCCACGAACAAACTCGGGAGCTTATGACCTAATTACACGGACGCGGGGCTTCCCCAAATACTGATTTTCTTTACGAACTTTTCTCCTTGTCCTCTACACCCTCGCGTAATTCGGTCAACTTTTGAAAAATTGCAGCCTTATCTTAGTTTGTACTAATTTTATTTTTCACTATTTAGTCAGGAGTTTCTCATCAAAAACCCTATCTTTACGAAAAATTTATAATTAATTTATTAGTTATTCATATTATTAATATTTGTATATTACAGTAACATCTCTTGCCGATAAAAAGATAAATTTATATTCCGATATATCATATTAAAATTTTTTGATATAAGTTAGGGAATTTTAGAAATTATCAATGACTTGTGAAGAAACCTAGGTACTGTAGGGTGGACAAAGCCCACCGTATAAGCTTTTGAGAGCATTGCCCACCCTACGTGTAATTTAAAAATCAAAGAGGACTTCTATGTAAAATTGAAAATAACCCGTACTAAAAAAATTATTTGTAGCGGGAGTTATAATCTAAGTTTATTTTTAAACATCTATCTATAGTCATAAATAGGGAAGTAGATTCTCACCCAATACTTGTCGGGTTTTGCCTTTTTTTCCTCCCCTGCAATCCCTGCTAAATACGTAGTAGGGTGGGCTATGCCACACATTAGCTGTTGTGTGGCATAGCTCTACCTACTTAACCGAGTAGTATTGGATTCTTATCTATCAGATAGAACGGGCTAGGGCGTGTTGTCAAAGTGTTAGCTCCCCCTAAATCCCCCTTAAAAAGGGGGCTTTAAGAGTATCCTCGTCTAACCAGGAATCATGGTATCAACTTGAACCAGTTCAAACTCACAAGCTCTAGAAGTCAGTTCAGCAGAGAATGGTTCAAAAGTCACAAGTGGTAAAAGTGCGGGATTTTGCAATAATTCTTTTGCCAGCAGGAATCCAGTAATTGTCCAAGTTTGATACTTTCTAGCTTGTTTCCCGATTAATCGACCTTTTTTACCGTCGTAGTACTCCGGCCACTCATCATAGTGCAATCTTTCTTGTGCAATTTCAAGAGCTCTATTTGCCAGTTCCGGTCTATTTGTTTTCACAGCTGCTGCTGATAGCAACCACAATAAAACAGGCCAACTTCCGCCATTATGATAAGACCAAGGAATATTTTTAGGATCGCATCCAGTCACAATTTTATACTCTTCGTCTTTTAAAGCAGGGAAACAAATCTTCACGGGCATATCTCCTATCAAGTCCTCCCAACGTTCGTCAAAGAGATTCATGATGGCTTGCGATTGTTCTTCACTTGCCAGATCTGAGATGACAGCCACTAAATTTCCTAAAGTAAAGAAGCGAGTATCTAGCTGAGAAGGTCCTACATTGCCTACAAGATAACCCCCTTTTCTGGGTAACCATTTGTCCAATTCATAGTAAGGCAGAGAATCAGCATATATATTGAAGAGGTTGATTGCTTCTTTGCCGTATTCCTCACTCTTGAAGCGATAAATCTTGTTCAGACAATTTAAATCCATCCAATAATGTTGACGGATGTGAACCCGTAAGAGTGGTAAGCGATTATCAATAGCCTCCACAATATCTTCATTACCTTGGCAAATGAGGAGTTCTCTTGCCGAACGTAATGCAGTAAAAAATAAAGACTGAATTTCCAAAGGATGACCGTAAATACCCATACGACGGTCTATCATACAAGCACCGTCTGGAACTAATAAAGTTGGGTACATATCAAACCTTGTTGCCAAGCACAGTTCCATAATTAACCGGATACCGTATTGAAATTCAGGTTGATAGGCTAAAGAAAAATCTTTTGTAGCAACTACATATGCACGTAATATAATTATCCACCAAAGGCAGGAATCGACTGGTGTGACTCTAGCGATCGCATGTTCGCCAAAATCGGGTACTAGATATTCTTCTTCACCCTCTGAAACGACTTTGAAGCTAGCTGGTATCAACCCTCGACCCGGTTTGTAAGCATTTAACTGCCTTTCCTTGGGCTGTAACTTTAAGGTTTCTTCTAGAAAATTACGGACAATATCTGTTCTTCCTTTAATCAGAAAAATTAGAGCTGATGATACAAAATCGCGAACAAAACATTGGTCATAATTTAACGCTTCTACTGAACTATCATAGGCAGCTACTGTCCCTACAGGACGCCCTTTATAGTAAAGAATGGAATTTTCTATCGCTTTCCAAGCCTCTTTCTCTATGTTATCAATAGGAACAAAGTCATCTAAATACATTGCAAGAACAACTCCAGTAGTTTAGTAAATGAGTAGTTTGGGATATTGTGGTGTCTACTGCTATTTAGATCATAACAATGATGATTCGTTCAATAGCAAATACAACACTATGCTGGGAATTAATAGCAACAGCAACAGCTTCAAATACCGTCCTTTTGGCAGTATAGTTGACAGTTATTTGCTTTTTTAAATAGTCTAACTGTGAGTTAAAGCTATTTTTTCATATCAAATGATTTAGTCATGATATGTTGTTATATCCAAGCGTCAAAAATATTTTTTGCCGAACAAAAAACATATCTTAAATACTATGTCATTATTGAATGAATTAGTGACTTTATTTAAGTAAAATTACTTAAAACGAGCGAGTTTATTGAGAGCTAAAATGAAATAATATGTCCATGCCTATAAATAAAAATCTATAACGAATTTTTGTAGGATGCAATATGATTTTGGAAATTCATAACTCTTTGTGCTTAAAAAAATACACATTCTACCTCAAATATGACAGAATTAGGAATTTTAGCGATCGCAAGGGTTCTATTGATTTTTGCCTAGCAAATTTTCTCCTAATTGAAGAATACCTGTTAATAGGTAGCTAGAGTAATCCTATTGAATACTCCTCTCAACGCAGGAAACCCGCGAATGAGGATAGCTCCCCTACAAGACTTAATATTTTTCATGAATGCTTTGGGATAACTATATGTTTTTTGTCAAATGTTAATTGCTAACAGCGAACAATTGACCTCTACTTCCAAGAAAGGATAGAAGAAGTCTATTGTACAGCTTTTCTTGAATACAAAATGTGACATAGAAGCCCACAGCAAAATCACAAATTGTGCTATCCAACCACTGTTTCGATCTTAGTAGTACAAGCGCTCTTTCGACTTTGGCTACATCACATCTCGATAATGGGGAACAAAAACTGTAGCTAACTACACAGATTTTACACCAAATGTACCTGTTGGGCTATATCAACAATATAAATTTTTCATGATTCTGAGTAACATACTTGTAAATTTTATACATCAATTATAATTGGCGATCGCCATGATGCCTCAGTAAAAATCCGTAGATTATTCCGGATTCTTGTTAAAATTTCTGTAACTTATGATATTGGATTTCTTATATCTACACAATTGAGAAGATCGGTAAAGTTCAGGTTTACTGTCAAATCTTGTTATTCAACCAGATGATAATATAAGAGTTCTCAATTAATATATAAAACAAAGAATCATTTTGCAACAATTAGTAGGTAGGGCTAAAGCCCACCATTAAACGTCACAGTTGTATTTATTCATTTAAAATATGTTTAATAATTTCTAAAACTAAAGTACTACAGAGCGGTAGAAATAAGGCAAACATGAGTAACAGACAACAAGCTTTCAATAAGAGCTTTTACGCCTTGAGTACTTTGCCTCCTGACTTCTGCCTTCTTGCAGTAGTTTAACTTGTCAGATTTACAAAAAGATTGCAAAGGTTAAAGCCATGTTAAAAACTTTTCCGGCTCGCAAAACTGAATCTGTAGAAAATTTGCTCAAACTGTGGTTGCAGCGTTTTACCCTCAATAAATTTTATCTCTCTATAGGAAATCCACTCAGTTCCAATGAGCTATTACAAGCTAACTCTTTAAAAGGCAGAGCTATTACAGCTGTAAAGCTAAAAGATACAGTATTAGATGTTAATTGCCAAATGGCATGGATTCAAACAAAAGCTCTTTACAATTATATTTCTAACATTCTCGACCTAAATGAAGCAAGGCGAATCACTCAATTTGCCTTTCGCGTATACCGGAAACTCCTAGAGGTATACCAACAACATTCTATAGATGAGACTATACACGCAGCAGAACAGAAAACCGCTTTACCCATATGGGGCTTAGCAGAACTCGAACAGTTGTTATACGAACTAGAACCAATATTGACGATCTTTCAGGAACAACACGTCATATCCAAAGACTGGCGTGCGCTTGGTTTTATGACTTCGCAGTTGAACTTCAGCAACCAGTTAATCTTAAAAAAACTTGCACCAGCCGAAAAAGTTTTGCTCGCTCCCTATCTCAAGTTTGTCGAAGAACAAGTTGCAATGCCCTGGCAAAGAGTATGTCACTCCGCCGCCAAGCACGAGCAAAACTCCCCTATGGTAGCACTTGTTGAACAAATGCTACCTGAATCTGAGAATATAGCTCGAACTGTTTACCGCCAACTCACTGAATTATTGCCCAACCATCGAAGCCGTAGGGGTGGTTTAGCAGATCCAGGAATCACACACTCTTGTATTCGAGACTTGAGTATGTTCCAAGCTTACCTCTGGCTGTGCTTTTTAGAAAGAAGCGTTGCTCCCATAAAACAAGAACTCCTTCCTTTGTGTGTGATGGTTGTTCAAGGTGTAGAAATTCAATGGGAGATGACAGAGAAATGGTGTCAACTCCTTGGAGAAGAAATTGTCAGCCGCATTCAACCAGAACAGAGAGAGTTATTAGAACCTTACACTCAAGCACTACAGCAAATATTTTTTGAGGAACGTCAGCGTTTGCATTTTCCATTAAAAGTGGAACCAGTTTCCGAATGGTAGGAGTCAAAAAGGGACGAATGCAATCGCCCCTATGTGTAAAACTATTTGACCCAACGATTGGTGACTTCAGCAATACGTTGTCCAAAACGTTCGGCTGTCAAGCGATCGCCAGAATCAAGCACAGCTTCTTTACCACTCATATCAAGCTGACTTTGACCCATTGCGCCAAGAAATCCTCCTAGTCGATTGACTCCATCATCCTTACCAAGTAAAAAGCTTTGCAAGTCCCCCAAATTCACCCAAATCATACCATGTTGAGCCGCATTAGTAACTAAATATAAGAGAGTTCCTTGTTTATCACCACTTGGCGAGCTAGAGTGAGTGAAACCAGCAGCAAGCTTGTCTTTCCATCCATGATGGAACCAAATACTACTAGCTGCATCAATAAACGCTTTGAATTGAGCCGCGACACCACCCATGTAAGTTGGCGAACCAAACACAATAGCATCAGACCGATTCAGCTTTTCTATAATTGCATCATCTTTCCAGCGACCATTCACGATTTGCTCGCCAACAATCCGTAAAAGTTCGACAGTTGTGCCTTCAACCTTACCAGCACCTTCAGCAACAGCTTGTGCCATCAGATGAGTATGACCGGAGCCAGAAAAGTAGACAATCGAAACGGTAGGCATGGGATACTTTACTCAATTATGATTACTGATGCACATCATAATTATTCTTGATGGTAGAGTAAATACTCCTTTCCCGCTCTAAAATTCCACTCCAGTATGTAGGGTGGGCAATGCCCACCAATAGCAAACGGTAGGCATTGCCCACCCTACTTGTTTAACTAATCATAAGAGCACCGAAGGGAGTGGCAGCGATGTGTTGACAAATACTTTTTAGCGCTTTCAATTGGGTGCAATACATAAAAAAGTTATGGAACCGCTGATGAACGCAGCCCGTAGCAGATAAATTTGTACTTCATTCAAGTGAAAATTGCTATATTTCTTGTAGTTCCCTAAGTTGTCCGTGTTTAATTGCTGTTCCAAAGATGAATGATACCCTCTGTGCTAGCACTATTATTCAACCAAATGAATCCAAGGCAAAGCAGAATGAACCGTGTTAAATAGACGTTTATCACCTGTGTAGAAGTTTGCTTGGAATCGTTGAGCTAATGCTAAATAATGAGCATCATAAGCAGCAGGGAGGTTAAATTGTTGCGCGACTTGACTTTTTGTTGCTAATTTTATCTATCATGTTATGGTTGATAGATAAAGGTTATTGACCATATTTTTATACAAACTTTACATATGCCTAGCAAATATAGACACAAAACGACATCAG
Source organism: Scytonema hankhaensis NUACC26 (assembly GCF_045865695.1). Taxonomy (NCBI): domain Bacteria; kingdom Bacillati; phylum Cyanobacteriota; class Cyanophyceae; order Nostocales; family Scytonemataceae; genus Scytonema; species Scytonema hankhaensis. The sequence continues at coordinate 105,743 of NZ_BAACAP010000240.1, read as the reverse complement.
TCACACTCATCAACTATCACTTTGTTTGGATACCAAAGAGAAGGAAAAAAGTACTACATGGACTAGTTGCAAGACGACTAGAAGAGTTGCTTTATGAAAAAACATTCATAGCTAGATTGTGAAATCGTAGCCCTTGAAATCATGGAAGACCATGTTCATCTATTTTTGAGTTGCTCACCAACACTTGCGCCGGATCAAATAATGTTTCGGTTAAAGGGGTACACATCAAGGATTCTTAGACAAGAATTTCCTCATTTGTTAAAACTACCTTCGATGTGGACGCTTATGTTACTTTTGCGGTACTGCTGGTGATGCATCATCGGAAACAATTAAAAAATACATTGCCAACCAGAAAACACGTTAAAAGCTGGATTGCCCCTTTAGGGGCTACGCATTCATGAGCGAAAATGCGGTGTGGCTTTGCCTCCCGCATTATTCGCGTCCCACACCTGAAGGACTGTTGAAACACTACGTCACACTTCGTGTTTCAACCTTGTGGGCTTTCTGCTTTTAATGTTGTAAATTCAGAGCATTACTAAGATATTGTTGGGCTTCTGCGTTCTGTAACTGTTTTGCCAGTTGCATTCGATAAAATACATTTGTAACTTCGTAACATAAGAGGGTGGGAGCAATAATTTTGGTTTTGGTTTGCTCCCATGTATCCCATAATCTTAGATAGAGTGATGTTTCTGAAGGATTATTACAGCAGTTTCGAGGTAAATGAAGTACATGAGTAGGGGCGCAATGCCTTGCGCCCTTACAAGAATTTGTACCTCAGTTAGTTACAATCTGCTGTGATTAACTTAACTACGAAAGAGCGCATCTACACAAATCAATTGCATAGTCATAAGTTTTCTTTATTAGAAAACAAACCTGTCATCAATTCTCGCTCTCTTTCTTCTCGCATTTGATGAATAATTTCATCAATATCTGGTTTGAAGGGTTGCTCGCTACGCCTTTGCTGAATAGCTTGAGCATTAGCTAAGATTGTTGAGCGTAAGTTTTGCCAATTCGATTGATGTGTTAATTTTTGGTTTAATAACTCTCGTTCTTCAGGAGACAAAGCTTTGATTACATTAGCTAAAGATTCAACAAGCTGAATATTCATAATATATTTCCTGTCTTATTATCAAAGCGAAAGAAGTAAATATCCTTCTACTGTTCAACTCATCTTGATAATCGCTAAGGTTTGTAGATTTTTCCATTAGGCATCTTTGCCCCAGTAAGAGCGGAGCTAGCCAAGTCTACTCCACCCAATTTTACCCGGATATAAAGGCATAATAATTGCCTTGCTGTAATTTTTTTCTCTCGTGGAATCTCGCTTCATCTATTTGGGAAGAATAATAACAGAAATAATTTGAAAATTTAGAGAAATGACTTATATCTCATCTGAGTTACCTTCAAATTACATTATTCGTCCAATTCAACTGACAGACTTCGATGTCTTATCGCTGAGAATGATGCCTAACGATCCTCGTCGTTTGCCCTCTTGGGTATCTACAAAGATGATATTAACTCTTTACAAAATTAAAGAGGGTATAGTTCTGGCTGCTTTGCCTGGTAGTTTACTTTATGTGCTGATTTTATTTTATGGAAGTCTCGATCTACCAATTAATTGGTTATGGATATGGGTTAGTTGGTTAATTCTCTTAGGAATTTGTATCTATTATGCCCTAACTCATCCCCATGATTGGCTGTTTATAAAGTAAATCTTCAATTGCCAAATGTATTGTATGGGTTGGGTCGAATGAAGTTGGGTTTCGTTCCTCAACTTATATATGTTGGGTTTCGTTCCTCAACCCAACCTACTAACTAACCCGCTTTTACCAAAACCTCATCCCCTTCAACCTTGGCTGTATACGTAGGTATAGGCTTGTCAGCCGGACCATTAAGAACTTTTCCATCAGCAGCAAATTTAGAACCATGACACGGACAAACAAAAGAATTTTCATCTTTTTTCCATCCGACATCACAACCTGCATGAGTGCAAACGGGATTGACAGCTAGGACTTGACTCGTGTTTTTTGGATCTCGAATTACCAACACTTTGCTACCAGCAAATTTCTCATTGAGAATTTGACCATTTTTGTCTAAATCTGCTACTGTACCAACAGCCTGAAACCCATCAGCACGAGGAGGGCTTGCAGGTGACTGAGTGTTTTGAGAAGTACAGGAAGTGATGACTCCTGGTAAAGAACTCGCAACGCCTGCTACACCAACCCAACCGATAAATTCACGACGTTCCACTGAAATACCTGCCTTGGTTAATTGATTTTCTAAAGAGCTCTTGGATACATTGAGCTACTTTAGCTTAGCTCGATCGCACAGAGTATTGTAATTAACGCTTAATTTAAGTTTCACAACGTTCTCTTTGCTGGAAGCGCAATCGTTAAAATCCATGAAATATTCCTTAATGTTTCTCAAGTTTGTGTAAAGTAAAGGTTTGGGATATCTTATGTTTCTAGTTAATAAATTACTCTTAATATGACCTCGCTGTCCCCTCACAATAAAGCCAAAGCTCTCAAACCCGGTAGTCGTCGCCCTGCAAAGGAACTGTGTAGTGAATGCGGGCTGTGCGATACATACTATATTCATTATGTCAAGGAAGCTTGCGCGTTCATTAATCAGCAAATAGATACTCTCGAACAACAAACCCACACGCGATCGCGCAACCTAGAAAATCCCGACGAAATCTACTTTGGCGTCCACCAAGATATGATGGCGGCGCGGAAAAAGCAACCCATTCCCGGTGCTCAATGGACTGGTATTGTCAGCACCATAGCAATTGAAATGCTAAATCGCGGTCTTGTGGAAGGTGTTGTTTGCGTCCAAAATACCAAAGAAGATCGCTTTGGTCCCATGCCTATCATCGCTCGTACCCCAGAGGAAATACTAGCAGCAAAAGTTAACAAACCAACTCTTTCACCTAACCTTTCCATTCTCGAACAAGTAGAAAAATCTGGGCTAAAGCGACTGTTAGTCATTGGCGTTGGTTGTCAAATTCAGGCATTACGGGCTGTGGAAAAACAACTCGGCTTAGAAAAACTTTACGTTTTGGGAACTCCTTGTGTAGATAACGTCAGCCGTGAAGGATTGCAAAAATTCTTAGAAACCACCAGTAAATCCCCCGATACTGTTGTACATTATGAATTTATGCAAGACTTTCGAGTTCATTTTAAACATGAAGATGGCTCGATTGAAACAGTGCCATTTTTCGGGCTAAAAACTAACAAACTTAAAGATGTTTTTGCCCCTTCTTGTATGAGTTGCTTTGATTATGTCAATTCTCTTGCCGATTTAGTTGTGGGGTATATGGGAGCACCTTTCGGTTGGCAATGGATTGTTGTGAGAAACGAAAAAGGTCAACAAATGCTCGACTTGGTAAAAGAGCAACTCGAAACTCAAGCAGTTATGTCAAAAGGCGATCGCAAAGCTGCAGTCCAACAAAGTATACCAGCCTACGATAAAGGTGTTACCCTTCCCATGTGGGCAGCAAAACTGATGGGCGTTGTTATTGAAAAAATTGGTCCTAAAGGTCTAGAATATGCCCGATTTTCCATAGATTCCCACTTTACCCGCAACTATTTGTATGTCAAGCGAAATCATCCAGAGAAATTAGAATCACACGTTCCAGAATTTGCCAAGCGTATTGTTGGGCAATATCAGTTACCAGAGTCATAGGCTAATAATTCTTTAACTTGCACAACCTCAGTCAGACTAACTCTTGCTCTTGTGGGACGGGCGTCCTCGCCCGTTCTGCTTCAAACCATAATTTTATTTTGATTACAAGACCATTTTACAAAATTTTATATGTAGCTATTAAATGCTGATTCTTTTCTTAAATATCAGTAAAAAATATTGTAATACTGAATTATTTATAAAATTATTTATCAAATCATGCTGTTGGTGGGCATTGCCCACCCTACATTCATAAATATTCTGCCACCAAATCATGCTGTTGGTGGGCATTGCCCACCCTACATTCATAAATATTCTGCCACCAAATCATGCTATTGGTGGGCATTGCCCACCCTACATTCATAAATATTCTGCCACCAAATCATGCTGTTGGTCGGCATTGCCCACCCTACGCTTATAGATAATCTTCTGGCGATCGAGGAGTAATTTATAGAGTAATTAACACTGTCATTAACTAAGCTTAACTTTCAAAGTCTATTCTCTGTTTGGAAGAGTTCAGTGAGTAGGTGTAATAATAAGGATTCTTATTTTAAAAAGTGAGAAATCGAGGAATTTTGTCATCCATAATCAGTGATTGGTCTAGATATGGAAAATTGACAAATCTTATCAATCTTTATTCTAAGGATTGCATGAAATCTACTCATATTTTTAGATGCAGATATTAGAGAGGAGACTATGGCTTTCTCAAGAAGAAAATTTTTTGCCCTAGCAGGTACAACTGCTGCAACTCTAGTTATTGGAGAGAACTTAAAAGGTCTTCATGCAATAGCACAAGGAGCATCGTCACAAGCTTATGGTTATGGACCTCTCATCAAAGACCCTAATGGCTTGCTAGACTTACCTGCTGGATTCCAGTACAGAGCCTTTTCTCGCACAGGCGATCTTATGAGCGATGGTAATCCTGTACCTGGCGGTCATGATGGAATGGCAGCTTTCCCAGGACCAAATCGTTCTGTCATCCTAGTTCGCAACCACGAACTCAGCCCAAACTCCTCAACTGGAGTTATCGGTAACAAATATGACGAGCTTTGTAAGGGTGGTACAACAACATTGGTTGTTAACCCGAACCGCGAGCTTGTTAAAGATTATGCAACACTTGCAGGAACGTATCGTAACTGTGCTGGAGGTCTCACTCCTTGGGGATCGTGGATTAGTTGTGAAGAAAATACTTCCACTCCAGAAACAACTCCACCTACGATAGAACAGCCTGCTAATTCTGGTATTTTCGTACCTAACCCAAACAGAGTTACCAAACGCCACGGGTATAACTTTGAAGTTCCAGCACTTTTAAAACCCAAAAACGGTACTGTAGACCCCGTACCTTTGGTAGAAATGGGTCGATTCAACCACGAAGCTGTGGCTGTAGATCCCAGAACAGGAATTGTCTATCAAACAGAAGATTCAGGAGATAGCCTCTTCTATCGCTTTATTCCTAACAAACCGGGCTACTTGCAAGAAGGCGGTGTTTTAGAAGCTCTTGCGATCGTCGGTTTATTTCAAGAAAACACCAAGACTGGTTTCCCTGTAGGTAAGAAGTACCAAGCCGAATGGGTTCGTATTGAAGATTACGATCCTTATGACGACACCGTGCGGAAAGAAGGTTTTGCCAAAGGAGCCGCACAATTTGCTCGTGGTGAAGGTATATGGTATGGCAACGGAGAGTTCTATTTCTGTTGCACGAGTGGCGGTGCTAATAGTGGCGGTCAGGTATGGCGTTACATCCCTGGTAGAACTGCTAAAGAGGGTGGCACTATTGAACTATTTGTGGAGCCAAACGATAAAAGTATACTAGATATGCCCGACAACATTGTTGTTGCTCCTTTTGGAGACCTGATCCTTTGTGAAGATGGTGATGACGAGCAATTTGTTGTTGGGGTAACTCCTGAAGGTGGACTTTATCAGTTTGCTCGCAACGCATTAAATGATAATGAGTTTGCTGGTGCTTGTTTCTCGCCAGATAATCAGACTTTGTTCGTGAATATCCAAACTCCTGGTATCACTTTTGCTATCTGGGGACCTTGGAATAAATAATTATTCAATTTTGGATTTGGGATTGAGAAAGTCTTGATTGACCACCTCGTTCCCAGGCGGAGCCTTGGAATGCCTTTTAAAAGGCTCCGCCTCCAATACTTGTCGGTTAAGCGTTTTTTTCTTCCCCTGCTTGCCTTAATGGAAAATTTTCTTAGATCTTGCAGTATTGACTCCGCTCTCTTCAATCTGCCAAGCGAGGCTCCGCCTCGCAGACTGCATTCCCAGGCGGAGCCTGGGAACGAGAGAAGGGGTCCGATCCCCTCGAAATAACCCTCTAATGATAACTACTTGCTTGACGGGTAAACATGAGGTGGTACTGTCCGCCCAAAGCCATCAGATCTTCATGAGTTCCGACTTCTATAATTTGACCGCGTTCCATAACAACAACTCGGTCTGCTATTTTAGCCATTGCAAGGCGGTGACTCACAACAACTGCCATTCTTCCTTTGGCTATCTTACGAAAAATACCGTAAATTTCATTTTCTGTTTTCGGGTCTAGATTGGCTGTCGGTTCATCAAGCACGATCAATTCTGCTTGGGACATTCGGAGTAAAGCACGCGCAATAGCTAAACGCTGCCATTGTCCGCCAGATAAATCTACGCCTCCTTCTAACTGCTTGCCTAAAAGAGTTTCTAGTCCTTGCTCTAGCTTCTCGACAACTTCAGCCATACCCGCTTCTGCAATTGCTTGTTGAATAGTCCGTTCATTTTCAAGTTGGTCAAGATTGCCAAAGGCAACATTTTCTCTTACTGTTGTGGGAAAACGAGCATAATCTTGCATCACAACCGCAATACGGGAGCGTAAATCTTCTAGTGAGAGCGATCGCAAATCTTGTCCGTTCCAAAAAACCTTACCATGGCTCGGATCGTAAAGGCGACATAACAGTTTAGCAAGAGTTGTTTTGCCTGCACCGTTTTCACCCACTAGCACAATCATCTCGTTAGGATGAATTGTCAAGTTAATTTCATTGAGAATAGGGCGATCGCTATTAGGATAGGTAAACGAAAGATTTTTGATTTGAATGCCAGATACACTCGAATGTGTGGTATAATTATACGAATCGTTATTCTCCTCAGATAACTGGGGCTGTAACTCCATAATTTGAAAAATTGGTGTAGTTGCGAGCGCTACATCATACAATTCTCCACCACCATCTATCAGTGCGAACAAACTCCTTCTCAATTGCAGAATCACGCCGCTATAAAGCGCTAAATCTCCCAAAGTATAGGTGTTATTTAGCACTCCTATAACTACGTATGCATAGGGTAGTGCGACACCCAATCCACTCAGCAACGACCAAGCAAATATCATTATCGTACCTTGACGGCGAATTTGTTCCATTGCCTGAAACATAGTGTTGAAGAGTCTTTGCCAGCGTTCGAGAAGTACTGTTTGCAGATGAAATAGGCGTACTTCTTTTGCGTATGTTTCCCCAATTAATACTGTCTTATACAAGTCCATTTCACGCGCAAGAGAAGCTTGAGTTTTTTCCACTCTCCAACTTTGCTTGCGGTATTTTAAATCTACATAGGCTGCTGGAGTTGTACACAGTAATAAAATTAGAGGTATCCACCACGTTAAAGCTCCAGAAAGTACAACGGCTGGAATAAAGATTAAAATACCTTGTAACGTTTGCACTAAGCGGAATATGAGTTCTCGAAGTCGCTGTACTCCCTTTTCTGTCAAAGTGACTAAATTGAGCAACTCTGGTGTTTCAAACAAAGCAATATCCTTAAAATTGGAAACTTTGTCCAGCATTAATCCTTCCACCACACCTTTAACGCGATCGCTCAAGGAAGTAAATGTAAAGCTGGTAATTGTGGAAATTGAATCACCTAATAAATTTAGGAGTAGCAAAGCCACTATACTTACCAGTAATTGAGGTTGAGAGAGTATTAAATTAATAGCATTCCCAGTAGTTCCCCTAGTAATGATACGAGTTGCTTCATCAATAATTAATTTATTAAGCCAAAGAACTATAGCGGGAATAACACCTCCAAGTAACATGAGAATTGTAATATTGCGTACTTGTGCTGGGGCTGCTTGAAGTACAATAGCTATACTACGACGAAACGCTTGTAAAGGATTTAACTCAATAATTTGCATATACAGTAGATTGCAACTAAGTGAGGTACAGATTATTGTAAGGGCGCTCTTGCCGCCGCGCCCCTACCGATATACTTCATTTTCATAATTACTATCTACATAGGTGATTTTATTGAATACAGGACTCACCATGCAATAATCCCCTAACAGAGATTAAAATTTTGATACCTATGGCAGCGTTAAAAACTTCTCCTAAACTTTCTTTTACAAGGTTTTTTCAGCAACTCGATCCTCTCTCTAAATTTGTCTTTATCAGCCTTGGGCTTTTTAGCACGGGCTTACTTACCTTTAGTCTGTGGAGGCTGGCAGGGCGCTTGACAGCACCTGAAATCATTCTTGCGGCTGGCGATACGGAAGGTGAAAGCTATATTATCAGTCAGGCAATTGAGAAAGTTGTTGAAAGTAGGTCTAATATCAAAATTACAGTAAGGGAAACTGGAGGTACTTCCCAAAGTTTGGAAATGCTAAAAATAGGTCAAGTGCAGATGGCTGCTGCACAAGCAGATGTTGCTTCTGAAGAAATGGATGTGTCCACTCGCAAAACGAAACCATCAAAGTCAGAGGGGAAAAATGCTGGATTGAGAACCGTAGCTGTTTTATATCAAGATTTATTTCAGTTAGTTGTTAGAGATCCTAGCATTAAGGAATTTACTCAATTAAGGGGAAAAATTGTTGCTTTGCCCGCACAAGGAGGTCAATATAAATCTTTTCAGAAAATAGCAAAGCATTATGGTTTAACTGATATTACAATTACCGGAAATTTAAAAGGTCAACAAGATTATAATGATACAAAAGCAGAAAAAGACTTTGAATCTGGAAGAGCAAACGCTTTGTTTCGCGTTCGTGCTGTTGGAAATAGAGGGATCGCTACACTTGTAGAGAATTACGATGGCAGATTAGTTGCTATTCCACAAGCAGAAGCTATGAAAATTAAGCATCCTGCTTTTGAAAGTACCACAATTCCTCAAGGTGCATATAGGGGAAATCCTGCCGTACCGGATAAAGATTTACCAACTGTAGCAGTCTCAAGACTTTTAGTTGCAAGCGATACGGTTGATAAAAGTGTAATTCGAGAAATCACTGGCATTATATTTGAGAACCGGCAAGCGATCGCAGATGCTGTTTCCCAAGAACATCCTGAAGTCAAACCCCTCATTGCTAACATCAAAGACCCCAGAGAATCAAAGAGTGCAGGTCTTCCCCCACTGCATCCGGGTGCGCTAGCTTTTTATGAGCGCAATCAGCGTTCTTTTGTTCAAGAGAACGCTGATTATTTAGCTTTAATTTTAACAGTTATTCTGCTTGCTTTATCCTGGATTCGACAGGTAAAATCCTGGATGGAAAGTAGCAGAAAAAATGAAGCCGATGAATACATTCAATCAGCCATTAATTTAATGAAAGCCAGTGCGGGCAATTTAGAGAATAACCAAAAGCAGCTTGATGAAATCTTCAAAAAAGCTGCTGATGCCCTAATTGATGAAAGAATTTCCCAAGAATCCTTCCGGACATTTAACGAAGCTTACAAAACTTCGCGAGAAGCAATAGAGCGTGAAAGAGAATTCAACCAAGAACAAATCGAGCAAAAGCAGAGAGAACTTTCTGCCAGTTACATCAAAGCAATAGTTGAGCTATTAAGAAATAGTAATGTTAGTAAGGATATACTTCAGCAAAAAGTAGACACTATTCTTAAAGAAGTTGCAGAGAAATTGGTTATAGAAGAAATTTCCCAAGAATCATTCCGAACCTTTATTGAAGCTTATAAAACCACAAGAGACGCGATTGTTGGTAGGTTGGGTTGAGGAACGAAACCCAACAATTTGAGTCAATGTTAGGTTTCGTGCCACAATTTTCCAACATGAGCGATCGCTCGTTAATGTAAACTCAACAATTCGAGTCAATGTTGGGTTTCGTGCCGCAATTTTCCAACAATTCGAGTCAATGTTGGGTTTCGTTCCTCAACCCAACCTACGTTGATTGGTCACTGCCTCAATCGCTGCTTCTAAAGCGATCGCAACATGAGTCCAATGCGTTCCGCCTTGACAGTATACGACATAGGGTTCTCGTAAAGGACCGTCGGCGGAAAATTCAGAGGTGCTACCCTCAATAAAAGTTCCCCCAGCCATAACGACTTTACTTTCATAACCGGGCATTTCATCTGGAACGGGGTCGAGATAGGAACCTATGGGTGAATTTTGTTGTATTGCTTTACAAAACGCAATTAATTTCTTGGCAGAACCTAATTTAATGGCTTGAATCACATCCCGACGGGGAACAAGGGGTGCTGGATTGACGGGGTAACCCAATTTGTCAAACACGTATCCAGTCAAGTGGGTTCCTTTCATGGCTTCTCCGACCATCTGTGGGGCAAGAAATAGCCCTTGAAAGAGCAATCGATTTTGGTCGAGGGTTGCACCGCCGTAACTGCCAATTCCGGGTGCTGTGAGGCGACAAGCACTGGCTTCTACCAAGTCAGCACGTCCGGCAACGTAACCACCAGCTGTTACAATGGTTCCACCGGGATTTTTAATTAACGACCCTGCCATGAGGTCTGCACCAACGTGTGTCGGTTCTTGAGTTTCAATAAATTCGCCATAGCAGTTGTCAACAAAGCAAACTGTGTTGAGATTTTGCTGTTTGACTATGCTAATAATTTTTTCAATATCGGCAATTGATAGGCTAGGACGCCAAGAATAGCCACAAGAGCGCTGAATGAGTACTAAACGGGTACTGTCGTCTACCGCACGGCTTAAAGCTTCCCAATCTATCGTTCCTTCCCCAGTCAGATCCAACTGTCGATAACGGATGCCAAACTCTATAAGGGAACCTTGTCCGTTCCCACGCAGTCCAATAACTTCTTCCAGTGTATCGTAGGGTGCGCCCACCACAGCTAGCATTTCATCACCGGGGCGCAGGACACCAAATAAGGCACAGGCGATGGCATGGGTTCCTGAAACAAACTGTACCCGCACAGCTGCCGCCTCAGCGCCCATAACTTGGGCGAAAACCTTATCCAAAGTTTCTCGCCCTAAATCGTCGTGTCCGTATCCCGTAACACCTGCAAAATGGTGCGATCCTACACGATAATAGCGGAAGGCGTCTAGCACTCGTTGAAGATTTTGCTTGACCTGAGCGTCAATTCCAGAAAAAATTTGTAACAGTGCCTGTTCTGCTTCACGCAGCTGTTCCAAGCTGTTCATCGGTTCCTCTTTTTAAGAAAACATAAAAAACTTGCGGATTTTTGAATCGCGCAGATTAGGCTGAACAATTCCTACTTCGGGTTATTGCATGACACTCGCTACTCCAACCAAACACCAAATTCACTGGGTCAATACCCTCTTCTTCATTGGTTTGCACATCGGAGCATCGTTTGCCCTGCTTCCCAGTAACTTTAGCTGGAAAGCGTTGGGTTTTGCTTTCGTTCTTTACTGGGTGAGTGGTGGTTTAGGGATTACTCTAGGATTCCACCGTCTTGTTACCCACCGTAGTTTTCAAACTCCCAAGTGGCTGGAGTATTTCTTAGTCTTTTGTGGGACACTTGCCTGTCAAGGGGGACCTATTGAATGGGTAGGGACTCACCGCATGCACCATTTACACTCTGATACGGAGAAAGATCCCCATGATTCCAACAGGGGCTTCTGGTGGAGTCACATGGGTTGGTTAATTTATCAAAGAAAAGAAGATGAAGCAGAAATCCCTCGCTTTACTAAAGACATTGCAGACGATCCAGTTTATCAGTTTTTAGAAAAAAATATGATTTTTCTCCAGCTTGCCCTCGGTGCAGTTCTTCTGCTTTTGGGTGGCTGGTCTTTTGTTGTCTGGGGAATTTTTGTTCGCATCGTTTTTGTTTACCATTGCACCTGGCTAGTCAATAGCGCTACCCATAAATTTGGTTACCAAAGCCATGAATCGGGTGACAATTCCACAAATTGTTGGTGGGTAGCGCTCTTGGTGTTTGGCGAAGGATGGCACAACAACCACCACGCTTATCAGTACTCCGCTCGTCATGGTTTGCAATGGTGGGAACTAGACGTTACTTGGATAACAATCCAATTGCTTCAATTTCTCGGTCTAGCTACAAATGTCAAATTGGCAAATAAGTAAACATAAAGTGTGAAGGATAAAGGATAAAAGTTAATTTTCGATCTTGTAGGTGAGAAACCTATATGAGCTAGAATACTAGGCTCTCAGTAAATCTTTTATCCTTCATCCTTGATTTTTCATCCTTTTTTTGCGCTTTGGTGGATTAGATTGTTATAATCCGAACGCTAGTTTTACAAAACTTTGCGTCAAGGCGCTTTTTTGGTGACTTGGTAGTGAAGGTGCTTTTTTAGGTATTCATGATTACATCAACAGCAAACAGCCACAAACCAAATTCTGAGTTGGGTCGCTCCGAACTGACGCTAAAAGATATTATCAAAAGCTTGCCCCAGGACTGTTTTCAACAGAATTCCCGAAAGGCTTGGATACAATTAGTAACTAACATCTTGATGGTTGGCTTGGGTTATGCCAGTCTGGTATTTTCTCCTTGGTATCTCCTCCCCTTTGCATGGTTTTTCACGGGGACTGCCTTGACAGGTTTTTTCACGATTGGGCATGATTGCGGTCATCGTTCATTTGCCAAAAGCCGTTGGATTAACGATTTGGTAGGTCACGTAATGATGATGCCGTTGATTTACCCCTTCCACAGTTGGCGCATCGGTCATAATTATCACCACACCCACACTAATAAATTGGACGAAGATAACGCTTGGCATCCCATTAGAACAGAAGTTTACGAGAGTTGGGGAAAAGTGTCACAATGGGCTTTTGAATGGTTCATGCGCCTGAAATTATGGTGGATAGCTTCGATTTTTCACTGGGCGGTGACCCATTTTGACTGGTCTAAGTTTCAAGAGAAAGACCGACCCAATGTCAAGCTTTCTGTAGGGGTCGTCGTTCTGTTTGCTGCGATCGCATTCCCAATTCTAATTGCCACGACTGGTATTTGGGGATTTATCAAATTTTGGTTTATCCCTTGGCTAGTTTACCACTTTTGGATGAGTACTTTTACCTATGTTCACCACACTACCTCAGATATTCCTTTCGTTCCAGAATCTAAATGGAATGCTGTGACTGCTCAGCTTCACGGAACAGTCCACTGCGATTATCCTCGTTGGATAGAATTTCTTTGTCACGATATCAACGTTCACGTTCCCCATCACGTGTCAACCGCAATTCCCTCATACAATTTGCGTCGTGCATACGCCAGCATAAAAGAGAAGTGGAGTCCTTATCTGCATTCCGAATCTCAATTTTCTTGGTCTTTAATGAAAGAAATTACAGATGAATGTCATTTGTACGTTGTTGATGACGGCTATCTATCTTTCAAAGACTATCGTCAATCACCTGACCAGTGACCAGTGACCAGTGACCAGTGACCAGTGACCATTGACCAAATAAAGTAGGGTAGGCAATGCCGCACAAAAGCTAGTAATATTAATTGTTTGATAAAGTGGCAATGCCCAATCAAAGCTAGATATGGTGGGCAATGCTCGCCCTACTAATCCTTATCATTTCAACTGATAGGAAAGATTGTCATGCAAATATAAATGCGGGTTAACTTTTGCTGACCCGCAAGCAAAGTCATGCTTTGCATTCACACCAGATTACACCCAAGAACAAAATAAAGTGCAAACCAATACCGTTGATTCAACTAAGATTCGCAATAGCTGTGAGCTATCAGAAAATATCACCCAGTTACCATTCAGCCTAAGTACTATAAAAGCTGCAATTCCATCTGAATGCTTTCAGCCAAATGTTGGAAAATCATTGTTTTTCTTTTTCCGAGACATTCTAATTATCGGTTTGCTCTACGCAGTTGCTCATCATTTAGATTCTTGGTTTTTCTGGCCTATTTTCTGGGTTATGCAAGGGACAATGTTCTGGGCTTTATTTGTCGTTGGACATGATTGCGGACACCAATCTTTTTCTAGGAAGAAATGGCTCAACGATACGATCGGTCATCTTTCCCATATACCAATTCTCGTTCCCTATCATGGTTGGCGAATTAGTCACAGAACTCACCACCTCAATACTGGACACCTAGATAATGACGAAAGTTGGTATCCTGTCAGTGAATCTCAGTATAAGGTAATGCCCTGGGAGCAAAAGATAGGTCGATACTATCTATTTTTACTTGCTTATCCAGTTTATCTATTCAAACGTTCTCCAAACAAAGAAGGCTCTCACTTTTCTCCAAACAGCCCACTCTTTAAACCTTCTGAAAAATGGGATGTTCTTACTAGCACTGTGCTTTGGACTAGTATGGCAGGTTTACTTGGTTTTCTAACCTATCAATGGGGTTGGATGTGGTTACTTAAATACTATGTTGGACCCTATCTTGTGTTTGTTATGTGGTTAGACTTGGTGACTTTTCTACACCACACTGAACCAGATATTCCTTGGTATCGTGACGAAGAATGGACTTTCCTCAAAGGTGCGCTTTCAACAATTGACCGGGATTATGGTTTTATCAATCACATACATCATGATATCGGTACTCATGTTGCTCACCATATATTTCTTAACATCCCCCACTACAATTTGAAGAAAGCAACTGAAGCGATTAAACCTGTCTTGGGTGAGTATTTCCGCAAATCTGAAGAACCAATTCTCACTTCACTATGGCGTTCTTGTATAAGTTGCCATTTTGTACCAGATACTGGAAATAAGGTTTACTATACCAGTGACCAGTGACCAGTGACCAGTGACCAGGTTTCTGGTACCTGGTTTTAGGAAATTATCTTTATCTTGTGGTACGGGCGTCCTCGCCCGTCTTTTGCAACTAGTACACCATGGCATAAATAAGGCAACTATTAGTAACAGAGAAAAAGCTGATGTTCAAAGCTTTTGCGCCTTCTGCCACGCCACTTGCTGTAGCCGGTGAAACCCGTCCACCGCAGTGGCTCCTCTGCCTCCGGACTTCTGCCTTCATGTACTAAAACCTTCCATTACCCAAAACAATATGCTTTGTAGTTGTCAAACTTTCTAAGCTAATTAATCCTCTCCGATGACCTTTCTGATTTGACATTCCTAGAAAAACTGAATCTCCTCGCGAAGGATTTCGGGAAAACCGGGGAGAAGCATTGATATAACTAGAAGCACTATTCACTCCTAAAGCAAATTGTCTGCTTTCCTGATAGGATTCGGTTGCAATACAATCAGCATGTCCGCTACTGTACTGGTTAATCCAAGCTATTGCTGCTTCTAAACTATCTACTAATTTGAAAGAAACTGTTTTTGTTAAATAAGGGCTTCCCCATTCTGTGTCTTTTGTTAGTTGCAACTGAGGAAAAGCATCGACTAGTTCGGCATCTCCCTTGATTTCAAAGCCCTTTTCTTTCAAACTGTTCCATAATGTAACTAAGGATGATGGTAAGGCTTGGCGATGAATTAAAACTTTTTCAATAGCGTTAACTGGATCGGGTTCGCTTTGGTGGCTGTCCACAATCATCCAGCGTACCATTTCTAAACTGCCATTGGGTGACCAGTAGAGGTAACAGTTACCCATAGCCGATCTGAGCACTGGAGATGTTGAATGCCTTACAACTTGCTGTACTAAGCTAGAACGTCCGTAGGGAATCACGAGGTTTAAATAACGATCTTGGGTAACTAAATCCCTAATGGATGTTCCGTGTTCTTCTGTAATTAGCTGTATGCAATCTTCTGGAAGACCAACATCGGCTATGGCATTTGTGAGTGCGATCGCAATTGCACTGTTAGAATGAATTGCTTCTGTACCACCTCTGAGTATGATACTATTTCCAGTCTTGATGCACAAACCTGCAGCAATTGCTCCTAACTCAGGAAATGCTTCATAAATAAAAGCGATCGCACCCAAAGGCATTAACTGTGAGTAGGTTTGCGAGTCTTCTAATTGATAGTCAGCGTGTCTCACCCGCCGCAATGGATCTGATAATTCCCCCAATCGTTGGAGAATTTCCACTGTCATCTCTAAGCGTTTTGGAGTCAGTTTCAGCCATTCCAACATTAAATCTGGTAATGCCATTTCGCGGCTGGCTTCTAAATCCAAGGTATTCGCTTCTAAAATATCATCAAACAAGCGAGCGAGCGACTCTGCCATTGACAGCACAGCGCGACTCCTATCTATGCCTTTTGTCGTTCCTAATTTTAAGGAAGCATGATGGGCACGTCTCGCACTCATGACTATTGGTTCGGAGTAATTGTCAAAATCATCCACTGTCGCCTCGTTATCGTCTGTAGGTGAGCCAGACCATCAGTGCTGGTAGAATAGCCAACAGAACTGCCACCATCGCCCAAGCAATAATGCTGTAACCACTTGCCAATCTTAGTGCTAATGGTAACCATATAATCACTAACACAAAAATTATACCAAGGGCTACTGGCAAATAGTTTTCTCCCCAACGAGGATGGACAACTTGCCAAGAATTTCCCATCCAGCGCCAAGCTCGCTTGTATGGATAGGTGGTGGATAGCTGCTCGAGTACATATCCATTATCTTCTACTACGAATATTTGCGGACAGCGATCGCATCCAAAGGCTTCTGTCAGCGTAATTGGAACTAACCGTCCCCGGCGACGGCAGGGGCAAAGATATTCCGTATTCAAATCTATTTTTTCTGGTTTTTGAGGTTGCACAAGCGAACTTTTAACTTGAGCGTGTTTGCTGTTGGTTAAGAGGTATAGTCTCCTTTCACATTATTCATCAAGTTAACTATCCTCTCCTGAACTTTTTATAACATTAGCCAGATTGGGTAAGTCTTGCTCCCCAACTATTTATTTAATTTTACTCACCGATAAGACTGCTTTGGCACACTATCAACTAGAGTTTTCATCAGTTCCAAGCAGTAAAACTATTAAATGAAATACAAAATTAAAATTATTGGTTTAGATTAAGACAAGGTTTTCTTATAAGTCCGGCGTCCTCCTTTTCGTTTTCAATATTCCACCTTCATAGGAGCTACACAAAGTTAACTCGTATCGCATAACTATATTGTAGTTTGTGAAATTACACATTTCGGTTCATTTAAGTATATTTACTTTAAGTTATTTAACATTCGACCTTCACAAGCAAAATTTTAATCTTTACTTTATATTTTGCCAAAAAGAGCGCTCTACGCAACCTCAGTATCATTTATTCTATCCGGATAATCTTTACTGAAGTTTAACAATTTTTTCACTTATGGCTTGAGGAAGCACTAGCTAGAAAAAGGGAGTCGGGAGTCGGGAGTGGAAAATAGACATTCATTCTTCATTTTTCATCAAGAGGAGTTGATGAATTGAATTTTTCCGAATCTCCACTAAACCATGAGATATTTCCTCAGCCCGTGATAGTACAGCTATACTCAATAAAGCTACAATTCCTAAGACAAATAAAACAAGTGGCTTATTTCTGGTAAACTCACTTTCTTCTTTTTGGACGGGTTGTTTGAGTTCTTGGAAGATTTCTTTTTTCATGCAAGAATCCTTTTTATTTCCACCATCCCACCACAAATTCTGTTCGCATAACTCCTTCAAGTCTCTATATTTCTTTCTAAGCTCGCAAGTATTTTTATATGACATTTTTCCGTTCCTTTCAAAAGAAAAAACCTAAATTGTCCCTAAAAATTTCTCATTAGTTTTCTTTACCTTATTTATCCATTTTTGATAAGTTTTTAGAATTTCTGAATAAGGAATTGTACTTTCTGTTATCAAATCAAAAAGAAAAGGCTGAAATCGTTTGGGAAATATTTTGTGCATGAGTTTAGCAAAACTCGTTCTCACAAGAAACTCAATAAACAACTTTTGAGATAAAGGCAAAGTGTAGTTACTAAGTTCAAGTAAAGCATAAGCATCCGGTCGGCGACGAACAGTAAACTGTTCTAATGCTTCTACCAAATTGTCTGAATACTCATCCAAAAGACGGTCGAACACAACTACATCTTCAAGGGCAGAATTACAACCTTGACCAATAGAAGGAGGTACGGCGTGAGCGGCATCTCCAATTATCAACACGCTATCACCGTGATGATAGCGGTTGCAACTAACTGACACAACTCGTGATATTGGTCTTGATGCAAAAGCTTCAGCTTCTTCCTCTGCGATCGCGCCTGCTATTTCTGGAAAATTCTCCTGAAAATATTGAAGAACTTTTTGTTTACTACAAAGTTCAGCTATTTGATTTTTCCCATGAGGAAAATTAATGACCCCACTCCAGCTTCCATCTAGTTGATACAGCAACAATAAATTAGTTGCATTGTTTAGTCTTAGCCTCCACGAATGTAAATTACTAGGTTGAAGGTGAAGTTTTAACTTGGGATCGGGAGGAGAAATAAAAATAGATTTATAGTCTTTATAAAAATACTTTTGCTGAGACTCAAAACCATCAGTATTAAGTAACTCTTCTCTAACCGCAGAACTCGCTCCATCTGCACCGATCAGTAAATCGTAGTTTACATTTTTGAATTCAGTTTGCCCAGTAGAATTATTTTCAAATTTTACTATCTTATTAGCAAAATCTACACCAGTACATTTAGAATCAAAATGAATTTTGACTCCGCTACTGTCGTAACTAGAAACAAGCTTTTGTAGAATTGCGATCGCTAAATTAGTGCGATCGAGAGTCAGTTGAGGAGTTCTGATACGTCTAAATACAGTTTTACCGTTTTTCTGATGAATGATAGTTCCCGAAACTTCCACACTCACAGCCCTAACAGCTTCCTCTAGCCCAGGAATATGACTCAAAGCATTGATTCCCCTAGGTGAAAGTGCTAGAGAATAAGTTCTGTATTTAGGAAACGACACCAAACGGGGATCTGCGCGACGCTCGTAAATTTCGATTTGGTATTTGCGATCGCTCTTAGCGCAAGCTGTACCCGGCTTATCGCGACGTAACAAATAGTGTGCAAGTAGAAGACCGCTCGGTCCAGCGCCAACGATAACTACTTTCTTAGTCATAATTTTCTTGAAATGAGAAGACTTCTAAAATCGACCTACCACACTTTTAGCCCATTCTGTGCTTCAAAAACCTCCTACCTTAAAAATACTTAAAGAGTAAGCCCCAGACCGGGATTGACGGGAATATAGTCAGAATACTTTACTCCCTCTATCGTCATTAATAGGAGGCACTTGGTTGAATTATGCAAAGTTAAAGAAAATTCCCAAAAGTGTATTATAATGTTGTATAACACTACAAATTGTCTGTTGATGCGTGACTACTCGAAAACCTTGCCATGGAAAGCCTTCTTTTTCAGAGAAATCCTCTAAACCAAAAGCAGTAAGGAAAACACTACCTATGGAATCGTAGTTTCCACAAAAGAATAAGATATTAATATTTGCCAAAATGTAAGTTAAAAGTGGATTTAAAAAGCTATGAAAGTTTTTAAAATTTTTTTAAACCGTCACTGGTAAGTGGTCACTGGTAACTGGTCACTGAATTTGTTAAAACTACGTTAATATTATGCATATGACAGACGATCTCCAAAAATTACTGGAGATTTTGCCACCAGAAATTCAACAGGTTGTACAACAACATCCACAGCGCGATAATTTAATTGAAATCGTTTTGGATTTAGGTCGGCGTCCAGAAGCACGTTTTCCAAATCAGGCAGAATATCTTTCGGAAACAGCAGTTACCCGAGAACACCTCAACTATTGCGTTCAAAGAGTAGGAGAGTTTGGCGGAGATAACCGTGCAGGAATTGAGCAAACTCTACACCGCATCAGTGCTATCAGAAACCGCACGGGAGATATTATCGGTCTAACTTGCCGAGTAGGTCGGGCAATTTATGGCACAATCCACATTATCCGTGACTTAGTAGAAAGCGGTCAATCAATACTCATGTTGGGTCGTCCCGGTGTTGGTAAAACAACAGCTTTGCGAGAAATTGCTCGCGTGTTGGCTGATGACTTTAATAAGAGAGTAGTCATTATTGATACTTCCAACGAAATTGCTGGTGATGGAGATGTACCTCATCCTGCCATTGGTCGCGCAAGACGCATGCAAGTAGCCCGCCCAGAACTTCAACATCAGGTAATGATTGAGGCTGTGGAAAACCATATGCCTGAAGTTATCGTTATTGATGAAATTGGTACGGAATTGGAAGCTTCAGCAGCTCGTACTATTGCCGAACGTGGGGTACAACTTGTAGGAACTGCTCACGGTAATGAAATTGAAAATCTCATTAAAAACCCTACTCTGTCCGATTTAGTTGGTGGAATTCAATCTGTCACATTGGGGGATGAAGAAGCGAGAAGGCGACGCACTCAGAAAACTGTTTTGGAAAGAAAGGCTCCACCTACTTTTGATATTGCAGTAGAAATGTTAGAGCGACAACGTTGGGTAGTCCACAGAAGTGTCGCTGAGACTGTAGATAGTTTGTTAAGAGGACATCAGCCGAATCCAGAAGTCAGAACTGTTAATGAAAACGGTCAGGTGACAATTACACGGGAGTCGCCTAGTATTTCTAGTCTCAACTTTTCCCAACAATCTCAAAAGCGGCAAAGATCGGGTAAAATACTACCGTTTTCTCAAACCCAAGATCGAGATGCATTTTCAGGAGAATTAAAATTTGAATTCTCCTCGGATACATCCTCCAAACAATCCCAACAGTTCTTTGGGGAGAGACTAGATTCGCTTGACGAAGATGAAGTGTGTCACGTTTACCCTTATGGTGTTAATTACCACCAATTGGAAACAGTAATTCGCGAACTCAACTTGCCAGTGGTGTTGACAAAGGATATTAACAAAGCCGATGCAATTTTGGCGTTGCGATCGCATGCGAGAAAACACACAAATCTCAGGCGGATGGCGGAGGAAAATCAAGTACCCGTGTACACCCTAAAAGGTAATTCCTACACTCAAATTACCACTACTTTACAACAGATTTTGGGTCTGGAAGAACCTACTGTAGACGATGAACCCGAACCCAATCGTTTTACCCGAAGTGGAAGTGAAGATGATGAAATTGATGCATTAGAAGAAGCTAGACTTGCTGTAGAGGAAATTGTGATTCCCAAGAAACAGCCTGTGGAATTACTTCCCCGTTCTGCAAAAGTTCGCGCCATGCAACACGAACTTGTTGAAAGGTACAATCTCAAATCACAAAGTTTTGGAGAAGAACCCTTTCGTCGCTTGCGAATTTATCCAGCATGAGAATGTTTTAAAATACAAAAACACATCTGGGTTTGAATATGGTAGCTTCACCTGAAATGTACCTCACCTCTGAGGAATACCTCCAACTGGAGGAAAATAGTGACATCAAACACGAATTCATTGATGGCTATGTCTACGCAATGGCTGGGGCGCTTGACCCTCATGTCACAATTGCTCTCAACATAGCTTCGCTTCTTCGGAATCATGTACGCGGTACGGGCTGTCGTGTTTATATGGCGGACATGAAAGCGCGTATCGAATCTTTGAATCGGTATTACTATCCTGATGTCATGGTGACTTGCGACCAACGAGACAGGGAAACTCCAGCGTATAAAAGATTTCCCTGTTTAATTGTTGAAGTTTTATCTGATTCCACCGAAGCCTTCGATCGCGGAGACAAATTTGCTGACTATCAAACCTTAGAAACTCTCAAGGAATACGTTCTAATTAATACCAAACGTCCGCGAGTCGAGTGTTTTCGCCGGAATGACGAGGGATTGTGGGTGTTACAATCTTATACGGCAGAAAGTAAATTGTTTCGACTACACAGTGTTGATTTTGAAGTCACCATCGCCGACTTGTATGAAGATGTGGAGCTTTAAGAGACTTCCAAAAAAAATCTCCCAAAATTTCTTGTGGTGTGGAATTTCTAGCCTACCACTAGTATAAGACGGGCGAGGACGCTCCGCAGTCGCCTCAACGGGGGGAACCCCCGCACGGCGCTGCTCTCCGTCCCACAAGATTGCATAGTCCTACAAGATTGAATAGTCCTACAAGTCCTACAAGTCCTACAAGATTGAATAGTTCTACAAGATTGAATAATTTTTTCTTGGAAATCCCTAAAGCATTTCTACTTATTTAAGAATCTACTTGTGTCTTTTTTTACTAGATTTTTATCCTTTATACTTTTTCTAAACTTGGCAGAACTAGTAGAATGACTAACGTTACTATTTAATAAATTTGATAGCGTTTTTTCTATGAATTCTTCCACAGATCGGGTTTATTCCATTATTTGGCACAATGACTCAGTTTCGCTGATTGACCAAACCCGTTTACCAAATGAATACACATTCGTAGAAATTAGTCGTTGCGAAGATATGGCGCGAGCGATTAAAACTATGATTGTGCGAGGCGCACCAGCAATAGGTGTGGCTGCAGCCTATGGAATGTATCTTGGAGCGAGGGAAGTTGAGACTGGAGACCGCGATGAATTTTTGACTCGTTTGGAGAAAATAGCAGAACTATTGCGATCGACACGCCCAACGGCGGTCAATTTGTTTTGGGCAATTTCGCGGATGATGAAAACTGCTTATGAAACTCTGGGAACGATTGAAGAAATCAAAAAAACTCTTTTAGAGACAGCTCAAGCCATTCATATAGAAGATTTACAAACCTGTCAAGCAATTGGCGATAATGGCTTAGCTGCATTACCCAAGACACCAGAACAACTGACAATACTGACTCACTGCAATGCTGGCGCACTAGCCACAGGAGGTTATGGAACTGCTTTAGGTGTGGTGCGTTCTGCTTTTCGAGAAGGGCGATTAGCGCGGTTGTTTGCTGACGAAACTCGTCCTCGTATGCAAGGAGCAAGATTAACTGCTTGGGAGTGCGTTCAAGAAGGAATTCCTGTAACAGTTATTACTGACAGTATGGCAGCTCACTGCATGAAGCAGGGTTTAATTGATGTTGTCGTTGTTGGTGCCGATCGAATAGCTGCTAATGGTGATACAGCCAACAAAATTGGTACGTATAGTTTAGCACTTGTGGCTAAGGCACATAATATTCCATTCTTTGTTGCTGCACCTCTTTCCACTATTGATTTTTCTTTGTCCGACGGTAGTAGAATTCCCATTGAGGAGCGCAATCCAGAAGAAATATATCAAATTGGCAACACTGTTGTGACAGCATCAGGCGTAGAATTTTACAATCCAGCTTTCGACGTGACACCAGCTGAATTAATTACATCAATTATTACAGAGCACGGTGTATTTTCTCCTGAAGAATTAATAAAATATCAGGAAAAGAAAGTAGTGTCAACTATTTAGACTGACACCTTCGGGTACAGTGTAGGCTTGTAAGAATCAGCTTACAACTAAGAGATGCACTAGCTCAAAAGCCATTACCTAATACGTACTTCCGCGTGTTTCCCTAGGGCGGATTCCTCCCACCACTGAATCAATAGATTACAGTGGGGGACTCCTGACTAATTAGTTGAAAATGGGGAACTCGGGGTCCCCTCTGGGGATAAGGGGCGATAGGGATTGGGGATTGGAGATTGGGAAAGAGACATTTTTATTAAAACTTTAAACCAACTCCACCCTGTAAAGAGAAAGCTGTACCACCATCGCGAATAGCATCGAAAGCAATAATAGCGTTGCCAAATATTACTGTGTTGCTATTGGGAACCATGTAGTCAACACCTGGTTGTAAAGCAAAGCTGATTTTATTACCAACAGGCGATGGATCGTCCCCACTCGCTAGCACTACACCAGCCCCTAAGTAGGCATCCGTTTGCCAGTTGATAGGAACATCATAAGAAACTGTTGGCACAAGGGCAGCACTTTTACCAATAAAAGCTTGAGCGCGAAGAGAAATTGGTAATTCTAGAAGTTTATAGCGACCAGCAATGACCGCTCCCACTTGAACGCCATCTCCAAAACCAATTGCTGGACCGATACCAACATAGCTACCGTATGCAACTTGAGCTTGCGCTGGTTGAGCGAATTGAGTAAAACTGAAAACCGAACTAGCTACCACCAGAGATGCTAAATACTTTACGTGCCTCATTCCCCAACTCCTTCAATTTTGGATTAACCGATTTTGAATTGATTTTAAGATTATGCCATTTTGGTAATAAGAGCTAGAGAGTGGGAAGTAAAAATTGTAACTTTTTTTCTACTCCCCAATTCCCAATCGCCAATCCCTAATCCCCACTAGGGACAACGAGGATGAATACCGCCTTGAGTACAAATGTAAGCTATTTGCTTGGGATCTAAATTCTTCACTTGAGTAAAATCAACTCCGTCTACTGCAGCAGATTTTGTACCGAGAGATGGGGTCTGTACAAATTGATCTGTGGGATCTTGTTTATTTGGAGACAGGATTGCTCCTTGAAAATCAGCACCGTTGAGATTTGCTCCCCTCAAATCTGCAAGACTCAAGTCAGCATTTCGCAAGTTAGCATTCTCCAAATTAGCAGAGTTCAAGACAGCACCTGTCAAGCGAGTTGCACTCAGGTTCGCATCGCTTAAATTAGCACGATCCAAGTAAGCACCTGAAAGATCCGAACCTTGCCAATCAGTTTTTACAAGATTAGCAAAAGACAATTGCGTTCCAACAGCAATGACACGACCTAAACGAGCAGCGTACATATCGGCTTCATTCAGTTTTGCATCCCCTAAATCGGCTCCAGTGAGGCTGGCGTTTTGCAGAACTGCATTCCGCAAATCTGCCCCTAGGAGTTGAGTGCTACTGAGGTTAGCACCAGATAAACGAGCATTGGATAAGTTAGCTTTGTTGAGGATAGCGCGACTTAAATCGGCACGAATCATTGAAACGCGACTGAGGTTCGCTTCAGAAAGATTCGCTTGTGTCATTCGTACTTGATTGAGATCGGAAACCGAATCATCATAAGTATCCCAGCGTCCATCCTCTCCCAGTCCCCGGAAACGACTGCCTCTAAAAGTGCCAAAGGATAGATTCGCACCTCTAAACTTAATTCCCCACAGGTCAGCTTTGTCTAATATCAATCTGAAAGTACTATCTCCAGATCCGCTTGGACTCAGTTGAGCGTTACTTAAATCGACATCTTCTAGCTTACCGTGATATGCAGACAGAACCTTGTTAATTGCTCTTTGATTTGCATAAATTTGTCTCTGCCTTACTTCTGGAGATTGCGATCTATTGCTGCCGTCTAGTTCGCTAACCAGGACTTGATTAATCCGCTTTAAAGGAGGAAGGGCTTCAGGACCAATACCAACAAGTGCTTGCTGGATTGTATCAATGAGAACGGGGTTAGTTTCGCTAACTAGCAAATCGGCAAGATACTGAGCCGCTTGGGAGTCATTGAGGGTAGCCATAGCTGAAATTGCACTGCGGCGTTCCTCAACGGTAGCAGTAGAGCCAGGGTTTAACTGTTTTACTAGTGCAAGAAACTGCTCGCTATTGCGCTGTCCCGTACCGCCATGGTTTTGTAAGCTATGAATGTAAATTTGTGTCCCAACTAAAGTGACAAATAATGCACCTAAGCTTGCGATCGCAACTCCTAATAACGTCTGGTTTGGATTTTGTTGCTGTATCCAGCGTAACAAATTTGGGATTTGGTTAGATTCTTCAGGAGTTATCACAACTGAGGCAATAGCAGCTTCTTCATCGCCTTCTGTCCATGAAGATTGACCGCGTTTGGCATCTTTTACGCTAAGAGGTGTAAATGGTTTGTGAGCATCAACAGTGAAAGTTCCGGCAAGGCGATCGTGAAGTGCGCGACGGTCTTGCTGCCAGGGAAAGCCCGTTCCTTCTAGCAGCAGCACAATACCAGCCAAGCTCATAAAAGCACTCAAATTGGGAAATAAGAAACTGTAACGCCACAAAAGATAGGCGACAGACATTGGTACAGCCCAACGACCAATTCCTTCCCGCACCAAAATTGGTCCGAACCCAGGGGGCATACCGTTCGCAGTCACTACTTTAATCCCCAACCATTTTTTAGGAAGCGTACTTCCTGTTTTAGCAAGTAAGTACAATTGCCATCCCGAAAGTGTCAGAGGGATTAACAAAGAGAGCGTCCACAAAAAATTGGTAGGCCATGCCACGTTACGAACACCATAGTTGACAGGTAAAGCCAGTGGGCGAGCGATCGCACGTTCCGTTTGTACCAGTATGGGATTCAGAGGTACGCGGTTGACATCACCTTTAGAATTTAAATAAGTACCGATACTATAGGGAACCAACCCACTTGTCACAACCAGAGCCAATTCTGCTGCCCATGCAGCAACTCGTCTTGTTGTCAAGGGTATAGATTTTCCCTGTTGATTTGCGTTACTATTTCTCCTCACACTTGGGGTAGCCATTAGATAAATTCCTTTAACTTTAATTTTTACGTCACTCTCTCCTCGTTTAAAAACTACTGTTTGAGTTGAGAGTTACCAGATATGAAAAATTTGTATCCAAGGTACACTAAGATTGACAAGACCGCCAGACTAATAACAGCCGTCACGAGCTTAAAAATTGCTTGCAGTACGGAGAATGCCAATAAAAACCCAACTCCCAAAACAACGATCTTTGTTATTCCAGTCTGAGTTTTGTACCAAGCCAGAACTCTCTGTGTATGGTACGAGAGAAATCTGAGTGCCTTATTGCTTGATGAAGTTGATGAATTCGCTTCTTGTGATTGTGGAGTCACCCCAGATGGGGAGTTAATCTCAGCCTCTAGCTTGTCAAGGCGGCGTTGCAAGTCATCGTTAGGTTGGCGATTCATATGTTTTTACCTCTACTCGGATACTTTACAAACAACAAACCAACTCTTACTCCCTTCGGTGCGCTTAGGATTAGCGACGTAGGATTAGGCATTGCCCACCAATATTAAATTCAGATAGCGGGGCAATGCCCACCCCACGAGAGCGGTGGAAAGGAAATATCTTAATTAGTTAGTAGTTAACACTGTGATTTTAGCGAAAGTCTTTCCTTTAAAAATCGCTCCTAATCGTTAAAGATCGAGCTTTTGGCATTATAAATGTTTGCTAACTTTATTTTTTTTAATATTTGTTTGTGTATACTTTTTTCTAGTGACAAAAATATGACAAACAATTAGGAACAGAAATTTGGCAGAATCGTCATTATGCACTAGATATTAAGTGTATTAATAATCGCTTTATAAAACTTGGGAAACATAATGATTTTATGAAGAAAAGTACATTGTTAAAAAGCATCTCCATAGCATTCTTCAGCAGTTTATGTCTGATTAATACTAGTTGGGCAGGGGAAGTCGTGCAAATTACTCCTAATCAGCAGCCAGATCCCTTAGTAGTCAATGGTACATCTGGAGGAAAACAAGCAAGTAACTGTGGTAAGATTGCGGAACAACCCAGTCAAGTCATAAAAGTTACAAAAGCACTACCTTACCTGAGACTAACAGTAGAAAGTGACGGAAAGCCAACTTTGTTAATTGATGGTCCGGGAGGGAAGTTTTGCGTACTAGCAGACAGTTACTCTGGAGGCAAGCCAGAAATTTCTGGTTTTTGGCAGGAGGGAAACTACTCCCTGTATGTGGGTGAGTTATCTCAAGGACAGTATAACTATAGACTTTCCATATCGCAACAAAAGCCAAGGTAGGTTGGGTTGAGGAACGAAACCCAACACTCAAACATCTTATCTTTATTGGGTTTCACTCAAACATCTTGTCTAGGTTGGGTTTCACTCAAACATCTTGTCTAGGTTGGGTTTCACTCAAACATCTTGTCTAGGTTGGGTTTCACTTCGTTCAACCCAACCTACCAAAACATTCATGGTAGAGGATTGAGAAATAAGCAAAGTTTGAATCAAAATTTCTTTTTCCGATAAGCGATCGCTAGAATTCGATTCCTTGTGAGATAGCAAAGTCTCTTCCCAAGTGACATTTTCTACGCCCAATAATCGCGCCATCGCTTCAGTGGTTTGTCTCGTATTGAACAGTAATTGCCGCACTTCCATTTCTTGAGCGCTCAGTGCTGGCATAATTTGTTTTTCAGAAGCCCTTGACTGAGAATCTTCTACCTTAGCAGTCCAAGCGGGTTGCCATTTGTCAAAATCACTCAAATTTTGAGGAAAAATCCTTGCTGCTTCCTTAAGCAACACTTGTAAAATCTGAGTATGAGGTCGCAAGCGTAAAATTAAGCTGGGTAGCCACGGTAATAATATTGAGTCTGGAACTGTAGCAAAGAGTTTACTCAGTAGTTCTACAACTAACTGACCGATCCGAGGAGCAAAACCCAGCGCTAGGATAAACCCATTGAGATAGTCAGGAAAAGCAGCTATCTGTAGTTCATTGTCAAGCACGCGATCGAAGAACTCGCGAATTTGTTCTATAGTACGCAGTCCTAACAACAATTCCGTTGTCCACAACAAACCTAGCTTTGCTCGATCTTCCAACTCCTGGCTTGCTTGCTTTACTCCTATTAATAATTGGCTGCGATTGCAACCTAAAGAAAGTGCTAAACTTTCCAAAGTAAAGATAAAGCCTAACATTCCAGCAATTTGTTCGGGTGAAGTTCCTCGATCTGCAAAAGCTTTGGGCAAAAGTGTTGCATAATGCCCGTAACCAGTGACGACAAATCGTTCGATCCAAGTTGGTAATCCTGTTGGTGTGGTGCGGTAGTAATGCACCAAACGGCGTACTCTCTCAAAAATTTTAGGAGCATCTTCAGCTCCTGTTTCTTGAGAAAGTAGTGCGATCGCGTGTTCTCCCAATTCTTGAGTCAATCGCAAGCTATAAAGGTATAAAATACTATTTTCAGCAGCTTCTAATACAGAACTTGTTTTTGCTTGCTCTCCAAAAGCCAACTGTTTGAGCCGTTGTTCCAAAACTTGCTCGATAGTCACGCCTTCATAACCGAGCATAATAATCTCTCGTTGGTTCTTACCAATCCGAATTTCCCAAGATTCCTGTAATGGCTTAAAACCAAGAGTTCGCTCTCCCATAATTGGTTGTACGAGACGATCGCCCACCAAATAGTGAAGTCGCCACAAAACATCAGAACAAGCCAACAATTCGGGCTGTTGCTTAAAGTCCATCAAAGCACGTTGATTGGTTTGGCTCAGTAAATTCACCCCAAGTGGTGTTAAGCGATTGTAAACATCCTGAGCTAACGGCGGTAGGGAAGCATAACCTACCGTTCCAATGCGATCGCCTCCTAGTAAAATTCGACACAATTGAGCAATATTGCGTTTTTTAGGAGTACGATCTTTTTCCAAACAGGTAATAGCTGCATCTTGGAAATCATAAGGGGTAGGATGAACCCGATGTCGCATTCCCGCAAGCAGCATTGAAGTTTGATAAATCGCTATAGCATCTGCCGTACTTGCCAAGTATCCGTTTTTACGTGCAGAAGCAACAATATCGGTACACCATTGCAAAAGTTGTTCTGTATCCCCTTCTGCAAATTCCGGCGGACGGTTGAGAAAACTCACAAGAGAAGGCGAGAGGGAGGACTCTCCGGGAATAGGGGGAGAAATTTCTCCTTGTGTTTTTGAATCTTGACGTTTCCCCGTTTGCTTCTTCTCCGATTTATTCAGAAGAAAGGGTTGTAACTTAGAGACTTTTAAACTCTTTTTCCAAGTCGCTTCAGCGAGGGAAATTGTTCCGGCTGGATGGTTAAACTGATATTCAATAGCTGCAAAACTTGAGGGAATTAACCCGTACAGCCATTTTGTTTGCGTGAGTTCGGGAATGTCATTCCATATTGTACTATTTGAAACTCCAAACTCAGCAACTTCACTAGCAGAATGTGCTGCTCCACAGATGTAGATAGCTTCATCAGGAGCAATATTATTGGCTTTCATGTGCTGCTTGATACGAGTCCACATATACCGTTCGCGCAGGCGATCGCTTTCCACATCTTTCTTGTTTGTTCCGAGTCGCCGCATCAAGCTACCTATGAAAAACATAACTTGGCGATAAGTTTCGCGATCGGCACCAATAATAGCTTGCTCAACATATTGATCCCACCATTCTGCAAAGTGGCGCGTGTTAGAATTCCGCAGCAAGAAATCAAGAAACTGCTCGAATGTAGGAACTAAACTACCAACTTCCACCCCAAAAGCCGTACCGTGCATTTTCGCTTCATCAGAAGGCGGTTCTTCTGATTCTTCTTGACTTTTCAACTCATCAGGTTCCCATTGAAAGATAAAATCAACCGCCCGATCCACAAAAACGAGTTGTGTGTTTGGATGCTGTAAAGTGTAAGCGATCGCTTGATACTCCGCTGAAGCTTCTGTGAGAGGTGCGACGACACTTAAAGGCATTAATTTAGGTGAAAAAGTTTGGGATTCAGCTGCAAATGCTTGTAATGCGACAGGTAATTTACAATCCCGTAAATTTTCTACAACAGGGAGTAAATCCTCACACATTTCCAAGTAAATTGCTTTGAAGGGTTTTTCATGCAGTCGTTTCACCATCTGCAAAGCTGAGGATGGAGAGTGGTGACATACCGGAAAAATTTCTAATGGTTCGGCTGCAGCCCTTTCTACATCTTGGACTAAAGCTGCTAAAAATTCGCTCAAAGGTTGAGCATCTGTGGCAAACTTTTCCGCCGCATCAAGCAGTTGTTGTTGGAGAGGTGCTAGTGTCTGTGGAAGCATTTTAGGGAGTAGGGAGTAGGGAGTAGGGAGAGGGAACGGTAGCAGTTATCTCTCAATGGTTGGAGTGTAGACCCCAATTCTCAATCATCAAACCATCAAAATCTTGAAAATCTGTCACATTATTTGTTACTAAAATCAAATTATTCGTAACTGCAATAGAGGCAATTTGACCATCAATAAAAGCAGGACTTTTACCAACCTTAGATAACCTTGCTCTCTCCTGAGCATGATATTGAGCCGCTTTGAGATTATAATCAAATAAAGGCAGTTGTGCTAAAATAACATTGCTTATATAATCTTCTATATCTTGACGTTTTTTAGACAGAGGAAGACGTAAACAACCGTATAACATCTCATGGATAACTACGGTAGCTGTGGCTGTTTATTGTCTATATAATTTTAACTTTTCCATTACCTTCTCATTTGGTTGAGGGCGTTTAGCCTCCGATAAAATGTTAGTATCTAGTAAATACTTGAGACTCATAAATTAACTTCTCTTCCAGGAGATTTATCCCGTAAATTTTCAAAAGTATCAACATCAATACTTTCTAAATCTACCCTTTGTCTGAAGTCTTGTAAAGCTGACCAAAAATCATTAATTTCTTGAGTTTCTGTTAAAACTTCTTGCAGATCGTATACAACAAGTGTTTTTTTATCTGATAATTTACATTTGAGAAATTGAATAAAATCTAAAACCTCTTGTTGTTTATCTGTGGGTAATTCTCGGAAGTTTTCTAAAACTGTTTGTTCAAGAGTCATAATTTTACCTCTATTCCTAACTTCTACTACTAAAATACAATTCTATTATCAACTGAATCAGAACCCCGATTTATTGAATTATTTATATTAATACATCGACAAATTAATAGTATAATCACTTAGTGGAATACCTCTGGTATCGCAGTAAGGGATGTCCAAGAAATAAATTATTCATCTTGTGGTCCGGGCGTCCTCGCCCGTTCTTGATTAGTGACGGGCTAGAAGCTCCGTAGTCGCTTCAACGGGGGAAACCCCTCTAACTCCTTACGGAATAGACACATGGTATGGGAGGTGGAACCTCTCAGTAGGCATTGCCAGGTAGAGCACCGGAACGAGAGGTACAAACGAGAGTACGGGAGTACGAGAAGGTCAAGCTTTATCCATCCCCTACTCCCTACCCCCTACCCCCTCTTCATCAACCCCATCGCCTGCTTTCCTCCTTCCAAAAAAGGTTGCCAATCTCCCTGTTGTTCCTGACAGCGCTTTTCTACTACAGTATGCCAAAACTGGTTAAGTACTGAAACGTCTTCAGGTAAGCGACGGACTAATGTACCAACAAGAGAACGTGCTAGTGTTCCGGCTTCTAAAGAAGTGACACCAAAGAAACGGCTGTGGAGAATAGCATCTTCTAAGACTCCTATTTGTTCGGCGGTAGATAGGGCAGATTCCAAACGTTGGTCGTCAGAACTAGCGGCTGCGCTTGTTTCTCGTAAATCGGCAAAGGTTTGTAGTAAAACATCAAGTAATGTGGGTGGGATGTCAACTTCAAAACCATGGCGACTCATAAGTTCTTGAGTGCGGAAAAGAATGATTTCTTTTTCTTGTTTCTTGTTTGTGACTACGGGCATATGGACAAAGTTAAAGCGGCGTTTTAAGGCTGAAGAGAGTTCGTTAACGCCTCTATCTCGACTGTTGGCTGTAGCAATGACGTTAAATCCTGGTTGAGCAAAGGCAATATTGTCTGTTTTCAGTTCGGGTATAGAAATATACTTTTCACTAAGAATGGAAATGAGGGCGTCTTGTACGTCGGATGTACACCGGGTTAACTCTTCAAAGCGTCCCATTGCTCCTGTTTGCATTGCTGTCATGATTGGGGAGGGTATGAGGGATTCTCTGGATTGTCCGCTAGCGATGACCATGGCTACGTTCCAGGAGTATTTAATTTGGTCTTCTGTGGTTCCTGCGGTTCCTTGAACGACGTAAGTAGAGTTACCGGAAATTGCTGCGGCGAGGAGTTCGGCTAGCCAGCTTTTTCCCGTACCGGGATCTCCTATGAGGAGTAAACCTCGATCTGAGGCTAGGGTAACGATGGCTCGTTCGGCTATTGCAGTGTCGCCGTACCATTTTTGTTCTATGGTGCGATCGAGTTTTTGGGAGGGGGTGCTTCCTAGTACGAAGGTTCTAACCATCTGTGGAGATAGTTTCCAGGAGAAGGGTTTGGTTCCTTTGTCGATTGAGGTTAGATATTCGAGTTCTTCTTTGTATTTGATTTCGGCTGGTTGCCGTAGCATGGTTGTGGTTTTTGTTTTTGCCATTTTTTTATTGGTGGTTGAAGTTTTTTTAAGAAAAATTTAACCGCAGATGAACGCAGACGGACGCGGATGAATTTGTACTTTGGCAGATTGGGAAATGCTGTTTTGAATGAATTGCAAAGACAGGAGAAGTGAATTTATGTTTGGTTTGGGAATTCTACTTTGTCGTAAAGATCTATGAGGGGTATTTGGAATGGAATGGAGGTTAGGTTTAAAATTGTGTTTTCTCCTTCATAAACTGAAAAGAGCCATCTATTCTCTTCGCTTTTTGAATATTATTCTGCATAAATTTCTGTTTGAGAAATTAGGATGTATTCTTTTAATGTGGGAATGCCACGATAAAGTTTGAATTTACCAACTCTGTCATATTTTTCTGTGGATTCTGATAAAACTTCTGCGATCGCCTTTGGCGCAAGCCGTACCCGGCTTATCGCAATTGGGTTGGTAATGATGTCTTTACGTCCTTCTACTAACTCTACTTGACCAGCAACGACCATGATGTCAGGGTATGTATATAAATTATTGCTTGGAATCCACAAGCGCATATCAGTCATGAAGACTTCGTAGGGTTGCTTTTTGAGGGCAAAGTTAAGTGCAGCCGAAAAGTTGCCTGCTATCCTATTATGATTTATGGTACTGTCTGCAATTGGAAAGATTTGACCGTTGTAATATTCGCTTCTGTACGTTGCAGCAGTTTCTAGATCTAGATATTCTTCAGTTGTGTAGTAGTATTGTTGTTGAGCTTGCATAGTTTTTGGTTTATTAAGTGACTATTACCTTCTTTAATTCTTGTATTAATTTCTTGGGACTACCAGTTAAAATCGGTGTGCCTAATTCTTTGAGTTTGTCTCGAAACCATTGGTGAACGCTAAAGTACCCGGAACTAGTTACAGCCCCTACAGGAATAAAATGTAAACCTGTTTCTTTCAGAGATTTAATATAGTCATACAGCACTTGGTCGCTACCACCTTCGTAAAAGTCGGAAATGAGGACAAGAACTGTGTTTTGTGGCTCAAGAATTTTCTGGGCTGCTTCTACAAGTGCTCCATAAATGTATGTTCCACCTCCTAGTTGAGTGCGTAACAAAACTTCAAATGGATCTTGTACCCAAGGTGTTAGATCGAGCACTTGTGTATCGAAAGCGAGTAAGTGTACATCGACGTTAGGAATTCCCGCAAAAATCGAGGCAAGAATCGTACACTGTACCATTGCATCTACCATCGATCCTGATTGGTCAACCACAACGATCGTGCGAGTGGGTGTCTTTTTTTTAGCAGTATGGTGGTAGTAAAGGCGATCTACTAATAATTGTTGCTCTTGCGGACTCCAGTTGGTTAGGTTCTTCCAGAGAGTTCGCTTTAAGTCCAGATTGCGGAAAACTCGTTTTGGGGGAACCGAGCGATCGATTTTACCAGTGGCTGTTTGCGCGACTTGTAACCGTAACACTTCTGCTAATTCATTAATAAATTCTTGAATGAGCCGTTTGGCATTTTTGAGGGAGTTCCCAGACAAATGGGCTTTATCGCGTAAAAGTTGTTCGACTAATGCCATTGAGGGAGTCAGTTGACTAGCCAATCGGTCATCCTTCAGTACCTCTCGTAACGCCATCCGTTCAATCAGTTCGCTCTCCATTGCTTTGAGGGTGGTACGTAACTGTTGTTCATCAACACTAAAACCTTCTCCAACACCAAGCCCTGCACCCATTCCCGCACCGCTACCCGCACCATCCTTATCTTTGCCACTACCAGCGCCCGCACTCATTCCTGGCTTTTGTCCTCGCAAGCCACCTGGTGCATAACCAAGAGCTTTTTCCAAATAGCCCACATCCTTCAACCATTGAGCATACTGTTGTGCTGTAATTACACTACTTTGAGTATTGGGACCAAAAGCATTCAGTAATAGTTTAGAAAAAACAAGCGCACGACGTAGAGTCGTAGTGTCATCGATTTTATTTTGAGACAAGGGAGAAGAATTAGCGTCCTGTCCATTGCCTCCTGTTATTTCAGATATTATTAGCTGTGTGAAATCTGGCTCCAATTCTGGATAGCGCTGTAGCAAATTCTCTATACTAATGTTGGGATCGAGAATAAGCTGTGGCAAACTCAACTCCAAAGCGATCGCACGACTCATCCGCTCAAAATTTTCCCCTTGTTCGGTATAGCCAAACATAGCTGTAAGCAATCGCCAGTAAAGCACTTGACGCCGTTGAGCAATCTGATTTCCATCCATAAATTACTCCCTTTGTACTCTAAAATTACCGCTCTTTGTAGGTAGGGCTAAAGCCCACCATTCTCTGTTGGTGGGCTTTAGCCCTACCTACGTGTTTGTGTAATTTTTTGGCGGGAAGGGAGTAATTGCAATAATTCAAAAAAATATTTATCGCCATATCAATTTCCCAATCGCCAATCCCTTATCCCCAATCCCCACATTTAACTCTTCTTCCGCAGCAAACGACCAGCACGTTCCTGTAAAACCGTCACCACACTATTCTTTGGCGGAGACTTCAAGACTTTAGCCGCACCTTGTCCTGTAAAAATAGTTTTACCTTGTATAGTTACAGCCAATGGTTGAACAGCCCAACAACCAGCATTAAAACGAAGAAACCCAAAAATTTCAGTCGATTTAGAAATAGCCTCTATATTAACTTCTGATAAAGAACTTATGCGTTCAGTTGCAATTGGCAATACCCCTCCATCTTTCCAATTCAGCATCAAGCTATTATCTTTACCAGCGATCGCATAACCTTCAAGAAACACAGGTTCAGCTAGTTGTATGGGATGGCGAGCGACAGGAGGAGTTGAGGGTAAACTCAAGTTCTTTGTAGCATTAATTGCAAAAAATTCAGACGCTTTTTGCATCAAATTATAATTCTTACCTAATTGAGCGTCACCCTGCCAAAGTAAATCCCCTGATGGTAGCAAAGGAACATCCTTAAGATGCAACGCTCTATTTTCAGCAAAAGCATTGAGTAGAACAGCCGCGTTAGGAAACAGCAACCAAATTTGGTCACCACTAATGGCATCAACTTTATAAGCAGATAACGTCAGTCGTACCCATTGAACTCGAGCATCAACCGTCAGTAACCCATAAGCAGTAAAACTCACCATATTAGAGTGATGGCGTAAATCCAAACCCAATAATTCCAGTGTCCCAGATACAATCCTAGGCTTATCAGTCACAGGAGGACGTATTGCACCAACCATCGCCTGAGTCCACAAATCAACCCAGCGATAAACGGGAATAGTACTGCTGTCAGCTACCGGAACCCGGCTCATAAGTTCGTTAAAAAACCCTGTTAACAAAGCAGCTTGACGCACCAGCAGTGGTTCTGACTGAATTTGTTCCAGGGTTGCCATAAAAGGAATTAAAGTTGGTGCTTCCAAGCGAGCATATCCCATCAAAGCAATTTCCATCAGCCAGTGACGAATGCTTTCCAACCAAACTCGTAAACGTTCATCTCCCTTATCTTCCTTGTCTCCCTCATTCCCCTCGTCCTCCACCACTCGTCCCAACACACTTCTAGCTTGCAGCTGCAATGTATCAAACAGTGCTCCTTGTAAAGAAGCACGTGCGGTTGCCAAAATCCCAAAATGTCGCTCGAAAAACTCATGGGTTTGAAGATCTGTACAAGTTTCAGAAACAGGTTGTTGAAGCGGTGTACCTGTAAATATTTGTTGAAGACGGTTGAGAGTTTGCTGGTGTTGAGTTTCAAGATTCGCAAAACCTACAACGAAGCATTGGTCAAAATCGGCAATCAATCCAAAAGTTTCTTGAGTTCCTTTCGGCAGTTGGTTCAGTAAATCTGGAAATGCCATAATTTTCTTCCTCTATACAAACCAACTCATTTCGGGTAACGGGTGATTATCGCTACTGAGTTCTAAGTAACGAAGGTAGTTGAGAAACCGACTAAACACTTCGCTCTTCTGTTCTTTTTTCACTGTCCCCGTGCGGCTTAGTATGTCATTTATTGCTTTAATTTGGCTAATGTCGCCAGGAACTTTGAGAGTATTAGCAACTTGCTCAATTCCATAGGAAGTCACAGCCTCTTGAAGTAAAGATTGCAAATGCTTACACGGGTATCCACGTAAGCCACCACAAGGACGATTGTTATTTGTGCTACAGTAGTAATCTATGGTATTAGCTTCAAAAAAAGAAACGTAGACTCGTTCGATATCAGAACCGCTAGAAACGACTCCTTGCAAACGCCCGTTAAACAGTTCCACAAAAGGGACATCTTTGATATTTCGCTTTCCAGAAATAGTATGGCGTTCCGAATGAACGAAGGATGAGTTAAGCATATAAAGCAGCACTCACGCTTGTATAAAAATTCCAGTATATTCTGTCATTTGTCATTTGTCATTTGTCATTGGTCACTGGTCATTGGTCACTGGTCATTGGTCATTGGTCATTGGTCACTGGTCACTGGTCACTGGTCACTGGTCACTGGTCACTGACACAGTACCTATCGCGTCCTTGTTGCTTTGCTTGGTACAGTGCCGTATCTGCTCTTGCAATTAACGCTGAAGGAGAACTGTTTTCGTGGGGAACCATGCTGGCTATACCCAGACTTACCGTGACATAATCTTTAACATCTGAGGAGGGGTGAGAAATCTGAAGTTGAGCTAATTGTGCTTGAATACGTATAGCAACTTCCACTGCTCCTGTCTCAGCAGTGTTCGGTAGAACGATCGCAAATTCCTCACCACCGTAGCGTGCGACTAAATCTGCGGGGTATTGCACGGCGCTGGTAATTGCTCGTGCAATTTTTACTAAACAAGTGTCTCCTGCTGGATGCCCGTAGGTATCATTGTAGCTTTTAAACTGGTCTATATCACATAAAATCAACGATAGAGGTCTTTGCTCTCGTGTCAATCGCTGCCACTGTTGCTGTAAGTACTCATCTAAACGGCGACGGTTAGCAACATGGGTTAATGCATCAATTTTGGCAAGAAGTTCTAGTTGCTGTTTTGCCTGTTGCAGTTTCTGGTAAAGTTCTGATTGCTGAAGGGCGATCGCTAAATTACTGGCAATTCGCCGCAGTAAATCTACTTCCTCTGTTTGCCATTGCCGATGAGCGTAACAAGCATGAACGATGAGCAAACCCCATAATTTTACTGTTTGAGATTTAGGAATTGTTGCATCGCTGCTTTCTGAAGTGTTTTCCTCAACACTACTTACAGTGACTAAATGTTCTGAATGTTGAAGGATGGGAGTAACAATCTTGGATTTCACCCCTATCTCCTGCATAAAGCTCTTCAAACAATTGCTCAAATCGTCTTGATTTGTATCAAAAATGACTTGTGAGTTTCCCCGCGAGTAAAAGTCATAACACTCAGAGGGAAAACATTCATCTGTGAATTGAAGTCCCAATGTTGAAGAAAATGCAGGCTCTAGAGATTCTTGAATCACAACTCCCGATGCATCTGAATTAAGCTGAAGAATTAAGACTCGATCTACTTGAAGAATTTGACGGACTTGAGTGACTGTTATAGTCAAAATTTCATTGAAATCCAAAGATTTATGAATTTGTTGGGTAATTTCAGCTAATAATCGCTGGTGCTGCATTTGGCTTTGCAAGGCAAGTTCTGTAAGTTTGCGCTCGGTTATATCTTCTATTAACCCATCACAAATAACTTCTCCATTATCCTGTTTAGTAGGGCGGCTAGCAATCTGAATCCATTTTATTTGCCCAGAAGGAATCACAATGCGTCCTTCCCATTTAAAGGGTTGTATCTTTTCTACAGCAGCGCGTATCACTTCATTCAAAGAACTAATATCTTCGGGGTAAAAGGAAGCTTCTATACATTCACCTGCCTGTTGGAAAGACACAAGATCTATTTCAAACAGGTTTTGAAAACCGGGACTGATGTAAAGCCATAGATTCGATCCATCTAGCTGATGCAACACGCTATAAATTACACTAGGTAGGTTAGCTGCTAGCTCTTGAAATTTAGCTTCACTCATTTGTAGCTGTCTTTCCAACTGAGAACGCCGCAAAGCTGTGGTGATAGTTGTGTGCAGTTCGGTACGTTTAAAGGGTTTAATCAGATAACCGTAGGGTTCGGTAGCCATCGCTCGCTTTAAAGTTGGCTCATCAGCATATGCGGTTAAGTAAACAATCGGAATATACCAGCAAGCGCGAATTTTTGCAGCTGCTTCTATACCATCCATACTTCCCTGTAGTCTGATATCCATCAGTATCAAATCTGGTTTAAGCGTTTCCGCTAGATCGACTGCCTTTTCACCAGACGTAATGTTACCCGCGATGGTATACCCCAACTTTTCTAAGGAAGCTTGAAGATTCCAAGCAACGACTCGCTCATCTTCAACTATTAAAATCCCTGCCATACTTAGCTTAGGACAGCTTGAAAAAGGTGAGATTCTATTTTATTCTTTTTATCTGTCGAAAAAAATTCGCTTTTGTGTGATTTGTATGTAGTTAATATTTAGATGGAAAGATTTTAATTCTAAACCACGTGACATCTCCCCTTTCTATTTCAAGCTTACCCACCAATTGTTCAACCAACAGCATAACTAGTTTTAGCCCCATCGAAGCATTTTGCATGATGTCAAAATCGTTGGGAAGGCTATTACCATCGTTACCAACGGCTAGTTCAATCGAATCATCAGTCAAATTTCTCATATGGATGTAGATGTTGCCACAACTACTGTCACTAACACCGTGTTTGAAAGCGTTTGTGACTAGTTCATTGAGCAACAATCCACAAGGAATGGCTTGGTCAAGACCGAGAAAGACAGGTTCAGTATCAAATTTGACAGTTGCTTGACTTCCAAAGAATATGTATGTATCCAGTAAATCGCTGACAAGTTGTTGTATGTATTCGGCAAAATCGACACCAGAAAAATTGTTTGTCCGATACAGATTTTCGTGTACTAATGCCATTGAACTTACCCGGCTGCAGCTGTCCTCTAAAGCTGCTTTGGCTTGTGAATCGCTCACTCTATCCATCTGAAGCTCGAGCAAACTGCAAATGACATACAGGTTGTTTTTAACCCGATGGTGAACCTCTGCTAGCAAAACTTCTTTTTCTTGCAGTGAAGCTCGCAATCGATCTTCTGCGCGTTTGGCTTGTGTTATATCCTCGGTAAATCCTAAAACAAACTCTGGATGTCCCTCTCCATTACAAATAGCTACTTTTTTGTTGCGAACAATCTTAGTTTTTCCTTGTTTTGTCCAAATCAATTCTTCGGGAATTTCCACAACTTGGCAGTTTGAAACCACTTCTCGATCTTGAACCATGCAAAAATCTGCCTGTTGTTTTGGGAAGAGGTCATATTCAGTTTTATCTAAAACTTCTTCTGCTGTATAATCCATTAACGACTGACACGCCGAGTTCCAAAGCACAAAACGAAAATGTTTGGTCTCCTTAGCAAAAACTGCAACGGGTAAATGTTCTAAAACTGATTGTAAGAAATTACGAGTTTGTACAAGTCTTATTTCTGCCTGTTTGCGCTCGCTAATTTCCTTGTTTAATTGCTCGTTGATCTGGCTCAACTTAGCCGTTCGTTCTACCACTCTTTGCTCTAACACTTCACTCAAAGTACGGTATTTTTCCTGACTCTCTCGTAATTCCTGCTCGGTTTTCTTGAGTCTTGTGATATCTGTTGCCGTCCCAACGACTTGCAAGGGAGAACCATCACCATCTCTATTCAATACTACGTTTCGGATGTAGAGCCAACGCCACTCTCCACTACTGTGACGCATTCGATATTCGGCTTCTACAATTTCTTCATCTTGTGCTGTAGCAAGCTGCTTGAAAATTTCTGCCACTACAATCTTATCATCGAGATGGATTAAAGTTTGTACAAATTCTGTTCCCCTTGTCTGAATAACTGTGGGAGAATAACCCAGAATTTCAGTTAGTTGTCGATTTGAGTAGACATTTCGCCGTTCGCACAGGTCGTAAACATATAGAATTGCTGGTGTTGATTCTGCAATCTGCTCGAGCAATCGCTGTTTCTTCAACAAATCTGCTTCCATGCAATCCCGTTCTGTTTCAAGTTGCTTGCGATCGCTTGTCAGATCGGTTACTAATTTTCTAAAATTAATGTGTAGTTGTGTAAAAATTTGGGAAATTTCAGCAGATTGCTCTAGAGTTTGAGGCAGTTTGTGGATTTGCAGTTCTAAAGTGCTCAAGCAATCCTGGAACGACTGGATAACCTGAGTCAATGGCTTTGCAGTCATAAGTCCTCATGATAACTCCTGCTAATTATTAATTTTTTAAGTACTTTCTGCTACCACTTGTCAGTTAAATTTTGTTAAGATTAAACTCGGTACTAACACTTTCGCCTTAAGCGCCGATACCCTACCTTGGAGAGACTCAATGCTGCGACTAGAACACATAAGTAAAATTTACCCTACAGGCGAAGTTCTCAAGGATATAAACTGGGAAGTGAAACCGGGCGATCGCATAGGTTTAGTTGGTGTCAATGGTGCGGGAAAATCTACCCAACTCAAAATTATCTCTGGGGAAATTGAACCCACCTCCGGTGAGATCGTTCGTCCTGCTAGCTTGCACATTGCCTACCTCAATCAAGAATTTGAGGTCGATCCCACTCGTACCGTTCGGGAAGAATTTTGGACCGTCTTTAAAGAAGCAAACCAAGTACAGCAAGATTTGGCTCAGGTACAGCGAGATATGGAAAGCGCCAATCCAGAGCAACTCGATCGCCTGATAAATAAGTTAGACCGTCTGCAAAGGCAGTTTGAAGCATTAGATGGCTACGTGTTGGAAACACGAATAGGTAAAATTTTACCAGAAATGGGTTTTCAGCTAGAAGATAGCGAGCGTCTTGTGAGTGCTTTTAGTGGTGGTTGGCAAATGCGGATGGGTTTGGGAAAAATTCTTTTGCAACAGCCCGATTTGTTACTATTAGACGAGCCAACAAACCATTTAGACTTAGAAACCATTGAATGGTTGGAGAGTTATCTCAAAGGTTTAACAACTCCAATGGTGATTGTTTCCCATGACCGGGAATTTTTGGATCGTCTTTGCACTCAAATTGTAGAAACCGAACGCGGAGTTTCTAGCACCTACCTTGGCAACTACTCAGCATATTTACAGCAAAAAGCTGAAAACCAAGCTTCCCAGTTATCCGCTTACGAACGCCAACAAAAAGAACTCGAAAAACAACAAGCCTTTGTCGATCGCTTCCGGGCTAGTGCGACCCGCAGTACTCAAGCAAAAAGCCGGGAAAAACAACTCGAAAAGATAGAGCGTATTGATGCACCAACATCAGATGTAAGAACGCTTCACTTTCGTTTTCCTCCCGCACCCCGTAGCGGGCTTGAGGTAGTGAAAATCAAAGATTTAACCCATACTTACGATGATAAAATCTTGTTTTTAGGTGCAAATCTTTTAGTTGAAAGAGGCGATCGCATCGCTTTTGTTGCTCCTAATGGTGCAGGCAAATCCACGTTATTACGCCTAATTATGGGTCTGGAAAAACCCACAGAAGGTAAAGTGGAACTGGGTCAACATAATGTGATTCCAGGTTATTTTGAACAAAACCAAGCAGAAGCTTTGGATTTGAAAAAAACAGTCATGGAAACGATTCATGATGAAGTACCAGATTGGAAAAATGAAGAAGTTCGGACAATTTTGGGACGATTTTTGTTTAGTGGTGATACGGTATTTAAACAAGTAGCAGCATTAAGCGGTGGAGAAAAAGCCCGGTTGGCATTAGCAAAAATGCTTCTACAACCAGTGAATTTGCTAATCCTAGATGAGCCGACAAATCACTTGGATATTCCTGCGAAAGAAATGCTAGAAGAAGCCATTCAAAATTATGATGGTACAGTCATCGTCGTATCCCACGATCGATATTTCATCACGCAAGTCGCTAACAAAATTGTGGAAATTCGCGATGGTGAGTTCCGTGTATACTTAGGAAATTATCACTACTACTTAGAGAAAATAGCAGAGGAAAAAGAACAAGCAAGGTTGGCAGCGATCGCCGCCGAAAAAGCAGCGAAAAAAGCAGCAAAAGCATCAGGGAAGAAAAAGTAATAAGCAGAAATTCACTTGCGGTTGTGATTAGCAGTGGTATCATTCGGGTATTACAAAAAGTAAAGGGCAATTATATTATGACCAAAGCACCTATTGCTCCCGTGGTGCTAGTCATTTTAGACGGATGGGGCTATTCTGAGGAAACTTATGGAAATGCTATTGCCGTTGCTAAAACCCCGGTAATGGATAGCTTATGGGCAGCTTATCCTCACACCCTCATAAGAACGTCAGGGAAAGCGGTGGGATTACCAGAAGGTCAAATGGGCAACTCAGAAGTTGGTCATTTGAATCTGGGCGCAGGAAGAGTTGTACCCCAAGAGTTGGTACGCATCTCGGATGCTGTAGAAGATGGTTCCATCCTCAGAAACCCAGCACTTGTCAAAATCTGTCAGGAAGTGTCTAGTCGCCAAGGCAAGTTGCATTTAATGGGTCTTTGTTCGGAGGGTGGAGTGCATTCGCACCTCAGTCATCTCTTCGGATTAATTGACTTAGCTAAAGTACAAGGAATTTCAGAAGTTTGCATAC
Organism: Scytonema hankhaensis NUACC26; assembly: GCF_045865695.1. Lineage (NCBI taxonomy): Bacteria > Bacillati > Cyanobacteriota > Cyanophyceae > Nostocales > Scytonemataceae > Scytonema > Scytonema hankhaensis. Next base: position 62,571 of record NZ_BAACAP010000240.1, on the reverse strand, counting down.
ACGCTATAACCGACGGTCGCGATACTACTCCAACTGAGGGAGTAAAAGCGCTAGCACAAATTCAAGACTACATTGACCGTATAGGTGTTGGGCGCATAGTGACGGTTAGCGGTCGCTACTACGCCATGGATCGCGATCGCCGTTGGGATCGCGTCAAACGTGCTTACGATGTGATGACGCAGCCAGAACCGGGTGATGGTCGTAAAGCTGTAGACGTTCTCCAAGCATCCTATGCCGTGGGTATTACCGATGAATTCGTCGTTCCAGTGAGAATCGCACCTGGAGCGATCGAACCAGGCGATGGAGTCGTTTTCTTTAACTTCCGTCCCGATCGCGCCAGACAACTCACCCAAGCCTTTGTCAATCGAAAATTCGACGGTTTTGAAAGACAGCAGATAAAGCCACTATCTTTTGTTACCTTTACACAATACGAACCAGAATTAGCCGTTGGGGTTGCCTTTGAGCCTCAAAATTTAAGCAATATTCTGGGTGAAGTTATTGCTCAGAACGGTCTGAAGCAGTTCCGGACTGCAGAAACAGAAAAATATGCTCACGTTACCTACTTCTTCAATGGTGGTTTAGAAGAACCATTTGAAGGAGAAGACAGGGAATTAGTGAATAGTCCGATGGTGGCGACTTATGATTCCGCCCCAATAATGTCAGCGCCAGCTGTCACAGCTGTGGCTGCTTCAGCTATTGAAAAGCGTATATACTCTCTAGTTGTCATTAACTATGCTAATCCAGACATGGTGGGACATACTGGAAAAATTGATGCTACAGTCACAGCACTGGAGACCGTTGACAATTGTTTGGGTCATCTCCTTGCAAGTATTAGCAAAGTAGGTGGTACAGCAATTATTACAGCCGACCACGGAAACGCCGAGTACATGATAGATAGTAATGGTAATCCCTGGACAGCGCATACTACCAACCCCGTTCCTTTAATTTTGGTGGAAGGAGAAAAAGCAAAAATTCCAGGGCATGGCACAAATGTTGTTCTCAGAAGCGATGGTAAACTAGCTGACATTGCTCCTACAATTCTGGAGATTTTGCAATTGCCTCAACCACTGGAAATGACGGGGCAATCTTTGATACAACAAACAGGGTACGAGCTGCAAGCTTCTCGCACTCCCGTACAACTAGGTCTGTAAAAAGAATGATGAATTATGAATGATGAATGATGAATGATGAAACAGGAGTTACCAGAACTCACAGTTCAGAATTTATGCATCTCAATTCATAATTCATACTTCATAATTTATAATTTGTATATCCCAATTCATAATTCATAATTTATACTTCTTAATTCCATGACCATCACTAACGTTGTACAGGGCATTTGGGCATTTTCTGCAATTGGAATGATTGTTTTAGTTTTACTGCACAGCCCCAAAGGAGATGGCATAGCAGCGATCGGGGGACAAGCTCAATTATTTAGCAGCACCAAAAGTGCGGAAAATACATTGAACCGCGTTACTTGGGCGCTTACAGTCATTTTTCTGGGTTTAACAGTGGTTTTAAGTGCGGGTTGGCTGCCAAAATAAACAGTGACCAGTGACCAGTGACCAGTGACCAGTGACCAGTGACCAGTAAATGTATCGGGTCACTGATTTTGCTATAAAATTGGGTATTTTTAGGAAAATAAATATCAAAATGTTTATTTGGCAGCGCTTAATTATCTCTGTAGTGTTGGGGATCTTTACAGCACTGCTTATTATTTTGCCTAGCTTCCCAATCCTCGTTGATTATAAAAGCCCATCCCCTCAACTCCCTCACTCCCTCACTCCCTCACTCCCCCCCTCTCCCCCTCTCCCCAAACCCCATCCTCTACCACCAACACTGGCACAATGGCAAGACTCGACAAACAGTGGAGATTATTTTGCACAAGTGACACCAGTTGAAGAAGGTTATTTAGTTTGGTCGCAATTTCCCGTTCGTGTTTATGTGGAACCACCAAGAACAGTCAATAACCAACAAGCAGAGGCATGGGTTAATTTTGTTGTACAAGCAGTACGGGAATGGAATGCGTATTTGTCTCTAACAGTTATTGAAAAACCAGAGGAAGCGGATATTACTATTGTGCGAAAAGCTCCTCCACTTCAAACTTCTCCAGGTAGCAAAATTCCCCGTGCGCGTTCTGCCCAAACTAACTACAAGTCATACATCAGCAAAAATAATCTTTTGTCTCATCGCTTCATAATTTTTCTGAGTCCCAGCCAAACAGGTCAGTACGTATTGGCAGCTGCTCGACATGAACTCGGTCACGCCTTGGGCATTTGGGGACATAGTTTGCAACAAACTGATGCGTTATTCTTTTCCCAAGTTCGCAATCCACCGCCCATTTCTCCTCGAGATGTGAATACATTGAAGCGGGTTTACGAACAGCCTACGACTTTAGGATGGTCTGTAGAACTTTCCAATAAAAAATATTTCAAAACCTCCTAAATTGACAATTTGTACAAAATTCACAAAATTCTTCGCTAAGATAGTAGAGCAGTGGATTTGCAGTAAACTTTAAAAAATCAACTAATGACTGTAATAAGCGCAACTGATGCTCGTGCAAATTTTCAAGACTTAGTGAATCGTGCTGAGTATGCTGGGGAACGTATTGTGATCCAGCGTCATGGCAAAAATGTTGTAGCGCTCATTAGCATCAAAGATCTAAAGCTTTTAGAAGCCATAGAAGATGCTATTGATTCTGCTGAACTGCGACGTGCTATTGAAGAGAACGATGGATTTACCACATTAGAAGAGATTATGGTTCGTCGTGACGATGAGTGAACGTTACACTCTTAGAATAGCTAAAACTGTGGAGAAAGATTTGTTGGACTTACCTGCTAAGCATTATAAGCAGGTTGTGTCAAAAATATTTTCACTTCAAAGCAATCCTCAACCACACGATAGTAAAGCGTTAAAGGGATATGAAGGTGGTTATCGTGCTGATTCTGGGGAGTACAGAATCCTATATACCATTGATGAAGTCAATAAATTAGTTGACATATTTCGTGTTGGCAAGCGTAATGATGATGAAGTTTATAAAAATTTATAGTTATCACAACAAAAGTGCTTGAAACCGCTTATTTTTTCGCAAACTATCTAAATCCTTATCGTTTCTAGCAGTCGGTAAATATTTTGTTGGATTAAGTTTGATAGCTCGGGCAATACAATCCACAGCTAATGCGGCTTTTCCTTGACACGCATAACAATAACCCTTGTTATAAATACCGTTCGCATGATCGGGTTTGATTTCTAGAGAACGGTCTATGCTTTCATGGGCTTCGCGATATTTGCCTAGTTTTGCAAGAGCGTATCCCCGGTTATCCCAAGCTTCAAAATTATTTGGATCGGCTTTAATTGATTTATCGTAAGATGCGATCGCTTCTTTAATTCTGCCAAGTCTTCGCAATGTAATACCGTGGTTGTTCCACGCATGGGTATCTTGCGGAGCGATTTTCACTACATAGTTATAGCAAGCTAATGCTTCCTCTTCTTTATTCAGTTCGCCCAGCATATTGCCTTTGTTGATCCAAGCTGCTAGGTATTTGGGATCGAGTTCAATAGCTTTGTCAAAACTATCAATTGCTTCTTCTGGTTTGTCCCATGCCATAAAACAACAACCTCGGTTGTACCACACAGCCGGGTCATCTGGTTGAATGCTAATTGCTTGCTCGAAGCTACGGAGAGCTGTCTTGTAGCGTTTCAAATTAACTAAGGCACAGCCACGGTTAGTAAAAGCTTTGTAATAGTCAGGATTAAACTCTATACTACGTTCGTAAGCATTGAGAGCTTCTGTGTATCTTTCTAAAAAAACAAGAGAGTTGCCCTTCGAGTCCCAAGCTTCATAATCATAGGGGTATAATGAGAGTAATTGGTCGTAGCCTTCCAATGCTTCTTTGTGCTTACCCCATTCACTCAAGACTAAGCTACGATCGCTCAAAGCACGGCGATCTCTAGGACTGAGAGCAAGAGCGCGATTAAAACTCTCCAGGGACTCTGCATATCGCTTCAAATGTCCTAGAGCCAACCCATGACAGCACCAAGCATCAACGTAGGTAGGATCGAGCTTCAGAGCTTCTTCCAAGGAAGCGATCGCCATAGTATACTTCCTTGCCTCAAAAAGCCGAATACCTTCATCAAACAAAGTTTTAGCTTGTGCTTCCGGATGTTCGTGCATAGGTGTTACAAAACTGAGATGAAAATCAGGATAACATGGTTAGCATTCTCGTTTATTCTAGAAAAAATTCACCCAAAACGACTAAGGATAGCGAGGAGTCTAGCGCAAACAGTCATGTTCGATGCAATCTCTTTCTTCAGATGTACGCCCTCCAACGCAATGCTTAACTCCTGACAGAGAAATTGCTTTTCTGCCTCCGCTAGAACGGATAACAAAATGTAGTGAGGACAAATAATGATTTATTTGGGATATGCCACTTTTTTTCTGATGCTACTGCTAGCCCTGTGTGGAGCAATGATTCAAATGAGTAATGCTCTGGATGAAGCTGACATTCAGGGCTTTTCTGTTTGGACAAGTATTGCGTGTGTTATTGCTGGGTTACCGATAATACTTTGGTAGTTGACTCGGATTATCGTAAATGGTATTGATTTGATACAGAAACAATTTTTTGTAGGACAGGCAAGAATGCCGTCCCACAAGAATTAGATTGGTTTTTTCTATTTGGAAGTCCCCGATGATTTAAGCACGGCGACTGAACTGAAAGCTACGCTGCTTTAGAACTTCAGTATAAAGATCTACCAATCGAGAGATGTTTTTATTGAGAGTATAGCTATCTAACACTCTTTGTCTGGCTTTTTGCCCTAACAAAATTGTTAATTCTGGATGGTCTTGGAACAATGGCAGAAGCGTTCTCAATTGAGAGCGTACTGTTTTAGGATTGAGAATGACTCCTGCTCCTTTATCCAATACTTCTCCATCTGCACCGACATCCGTTGCTATACACGCAATTCCACAAGACATTGCTTCTAGTAGTGACAGAGATAAACCTTCTACAAGTGAAGGTAAAATAAATACATCACCACCTCGTAAAATTTCGATGCGCCGTTGTTCATCTGCTACAAATCCCAACCAAATGATGTTGTATTCTTCACCGTAAAATGTTTCTAATGATGGCTTTAACGGACCGTCACCAACAACAAGTAACTTGCTCTGTGGACCCATATCCGCCTGTTTCCATGCCCTCAGCAAAGCTTCAACATTCTTCTCTGGGGCTATGCGACCTTGATAGACAAACAGACGGTTGGCTCGAAACTCAGCTTTGATGTCAGAAGCACCCGGAGAATATTTTACAACATCCACACCATTGGGAATGACGGCGATATTCTCGTCTGGGACTCCCAAACGGGCTAACAAATCTCGCTGAATCTGGGAAAACACTATCGTGCGATCGTAGTTACCCAGAAAAGGCGCGTAGAGTTGATAAGCCAAAAGTTGTGTTCCCGATACAAGTTTTGCTCCTTTACCTGCAAAGGGAGTGTGAAAAGTCGCAATTAACGGCAAGTTCAGTTTTTCACAAATTTCCGGTAGAACAAAGTCAAGGGGAGACAGAGTTAGCGAAGCATGAACTATATCTGGTTTGATGCGTCGCAACGACTGAGTTAAAACCTTGGTCGCGTTCAAAGTCGGAATTGTGTAAACTTGGGACTTGTAAATGAAGGGCAGAGTGACCTCTTGGCAATTAGGCCAATTGTCCAAGTCTGATTCTTCTTGAGCAAAATGAAGAAAGCTAACTTGATGTCCCCCGTCTAGCAATGCATTTGTAATTTCTCTGCTATAGGTGACATTACCGCAAAAGGGAGATTTTTTTCCAATCCAGGCTATACGCATTCTTTGTTAGCTATCAGGAAAGCGAAATTAATTATATTAACTTTTTGTCTTTTTTGATCGGTTCTTTTTGAGATTTTACTTGTTGGATATTGAGTCATCATAAAAAATTCAAAAATGACTGCTTTAACAGAAAAATAGAAATCTTTCCGAACAGTAAATTTTTGACTTCTTTCTTTCTCTCAATATTATTAATCCAATAAAATATTTCCCAGATACTAGTAATAGTATCCAGTTAAAGCTCTTGTTGCTCCCAATAAGTATGGGAGAACATTACCGCTTACTGGTCACTAGTCACTGGTCACTGGTCACTGATGACAACAAGTATGAGAGAACTCTTCAATGTGGTAAGTTTACCATGAAAAGTGAAGCTTTCAGTCAACAAGTCAGCAATAGCATCTGAATTTTGACTCAAATAATCATTCAAGGACTGGGGATTGGGGAACTCGGAGTCCCCTCTGGAGATAAAGGGCAATGGGTATTGGTGAATCTGCTTTGTTAAACAGCTTTTTTATCCGCTTTATTGCCACCAGTATATGAAGATGATTGAGAGGAGTTATACCAGGTTAATATACCACCTGAAAATACGATCGCTGCTAATGCCAAAAAGACTGCTTGCAATCCAATAAAAGTTTCTGCCAAACCTGCCAATGCCAGGGGTAGGGTAAGAGCAATGTTAATAACGTTGTTTTGCAAACCAAAAACTTTACCACGCATTTCTGGAGGGGTTTCTGTTTGGATAGCAGTTTGCATGGGAATGCCTATCAAGGCTCCAAAAACACCAACTAGCGTTACCAAAGCCAGAACAATCCAAAGCTGTTTCGTGAATATTGATAACCCAATGAGAGATGCGCCTACACCCAAACAACCAAATAAACTCAGTTGAGTGTATGAGAATCTCTGACAGAACAATCCTAAAATTGTTGCTCCCAAAGCAATGCCAACTCCACCAGCTGCAAGCAAAAAGCCGAATTGAGATGCCTTTAAATGAGGAATGACTTCTGCCATCCGCACAGCAAGAACGGTTAAAGCCGCAAAGACGGAGAATAATATTATAAGTTGAAGCAGGGCATTGCGAAGACGAGAATTTTCTCCCAAATACCGAAACCCATCCCGCAAGTCAGCTAAAACATGAGGTGGTTCTTCATCGGGTTGATGAGGTTTTTCGTGAGTTGCAAGCAGTAATAAAATAATTCCTGCGATCGCATAGCTACCACCAACCACTATTTCTTTCCCCAAACCATTGCTTCCACCAAGTTGCAACCAAATATTATCTGCCACAGCTAACAGAGGTTCCCCTACCGCAAACCCAACTATCACCGATGCCATCATTGTTGTGGTGTAAAGTGAGTTAGCAGAAAGTAAATGTTGCTCTTTTACCACCAAAGGAATTGCCGCTTGCTCGGCTGGGGCAAAAAATTGTGTCAGCGTAGACACCAAAAAAGTGACTCCCAAGATAATCACAAACCCTACTGGCAAAACTCCCAAAAACGATTGCCAATTTTGCGTGAGCCATAAAAGTGGCGGGATGCCTAAAACCAGTATGCCTCGCAAAACATTTGTAGATACCAAAACTGCCTTTTTTGACCAGCGATCGACAAACACACCTGCGAGAGACCCAAATAGCACTGCAGGAATGGTAAAAGACATCATCAGTGCCGAAACCCAACCACTGATAGTCTGATCGCTGGCTTGGAATTGAGTACTAATGATGGCAATCATCAATACCAAATAAACTTTATCTGCCAGTTGGCAAAAAACTTGTCCGCCCCAAAGAGCAAGGAAATTGGGATTTCTTAATACTGGAAAAAAACCCCCGTCTTCTTTTTTTTCCTCTGATGCTATCTTGCCATTAGAATCAGATGCGGCTATGACATTATTAGTTCCTTCCGGGATACTTCCGGAACCATTGCCGTTACCATTCCCTTGACTGTAAGTAGGTTCGGATTCCCATTTCTTTTCGCGGTCATTTGTGAAATTGGGTTGAGGGACTTCCGATTTCCCATTTTTGTATTTCCCAGAAAGGTCATTTGCCGACTTTTCTTGGAGGTAAACCTGATTCGAGATAGGTTTATTCGCACCAGGGTGATTTGTCACTTGGTGTACCGAAGCCCTACTTTGTTTCTTGACATGGCTTGGTGGCATTGGTTGGATTTTTGTATCCAAATCAGACGGTTGCATCATGGTGGGTAGCAAAATAAGAATCAATTAAAGCGGCAGAGCGAATAGGACGACCAAAGTGGTATTGAGCGTATTGGCGCAAAATTTGCTCGACAGAAAACCAGCCATAGTTTTTGGCTATATCTTGCATTATCTCTGGTTGTGATAACTGTTGGAGTATGGAAAGTTCTGTTGCATCCAATCGACTGGAAATAACTGGTAATTCCTGCTGATGAACAATTGTTTTGTAAATGGAAGTATTTTCTTTGACAGAAGGAGGGGATTGGCGATTGGCGATTGGCGATTGGCGATTGGCGATTGGCGATTGGCGATTGGCGATTGGGGAGGAAATCCCCCTCTCTCCCTCTCTCCCTCTCTCCCTCTCTCCCTCTCTCCTCTTCTCCCCCTCCTGCTTCAAGCGTTTCCATGTTGTTAAACAAACTGTTCCACCAGTGGGAATGCTAAATCCTACTTGCCAATCGGGGGTGGCAAAATCTGGAGTTAAAATATTTCCTGTTAGACAGCAGGCTTGTACTTGCGGAGTGAGTCCTGCTATGGCTAAAAGGTGAAATAATCCGTGTGCCAAGTACGCTACGACAGCAGATGGCTCGTGGCTTGGTAATTCTTCTATACGGCTGAGGTGTTCGTTAAGTAACTCGTACAGTTCTTCTTGAGGTTGCTCGCTTAACGCCTGACACAGTACTACCTCTGCTAGATACTGACTCGCTGCAAGTTTTCCTAAACTTGTTCCAAGTCCTGGGTAAGTTTTTACAGTTTGGGCTTGGGTAATTTTGTCAAGCGATCGCCCCTTAGCAATCAATAACTCATTTACCACAAACATTCCACTTCTGCCACCCAAGCTAGACTTGTGCTTGCGCGATCCAGGGGCAATAGCGCGAATCAGACCAAATTCTCGTGTCAAAATTGTCACTAGCCTATCTGATTCTCCTATTGCTTGAGTTTTTAAATTAATACCAGTTGTCTTATAAGTTTTACTCATTTGTCCTTTGTCCTTTGTCCTTCGTCATTTGTCTTTTGTCATTTGTAAAAAGATAAGTAACTAATGACCAATGACTAATGACTAATGACACTTGACCAATGACTACTTGCCAAGATCCAGCCTATCGCGCTGTCGGAGCAATTCAACACTCCGCGAGGTTCCCAACCGAGTGGCTCCCTCTAATATCAAGTCTAAAGCTTGGTCGATAGTGCGAATTCCCCCAGAGGCTTTAATTCCTACTCTTTCTCCAGCGACTGCCTTCAAAAGTTTTACATCTGCTAATGTTGCCCCGCCATTCCAACCCGTACTGGTTTTAAGAAATGCTGCCCCAGCATCCATAGCAAGTTCTGCAGCCAGTTTTTTTTCATCATCTGTCAGCAGGTTGGTTTCCAAAATAACTTTTACTGTTTGCCCGGTTTCCTCACAAATCTCAGCAATTTCCCGATGCACGTCATCACTCTTGCCAGCTTTCAACCATCCCAAGTTGATTGTGACATCCAATTCTGTTGCACCATTTTCCACAGCTTCTTGAGCTTCATACAATTTAGTAGCTGAAGTCACCGCGCCTGTAGGAAAGCCAATAACCGTACAGACTTTAGGTTGTTTGCCCTGCAAAAGTTCTGCTGCTTGCCTTACGTGTACGGGGTAGACACAAACTGCTGCAAAATGAAATTTGTCTGCTTCTTCACACCATTGCTTTACCTGCTCTGGAGTCGCTGTTGGCATCAGCAAAGCATGGTCTATGAATGGCGCAATATCAATGTCTGTATAATCTGCTGCCATCGCTTTTTTAAGTACTAGATTATTAACCTTTATAAAGAAATTTAAAACTCTTTAGATAAATTAAATCATAATTCTTATGAATTTCCGCTAAAGCTTTTTTTAATCAAGTGTAATCTATAACTTAACAGAAGAAATTTAAACTTGGCTTAGCAACCCTGTTTCTCGAAGAAATCTGGTTTCTAAACTACTCAGCTGTCCTTAGATCTATTGTATCAATTAAGCTTTGTCAATGTAGAAAAGCCAAGGACGAACAGAATTCGACGCCATACAGGCAAAACCCGCAAAGGCAGGTTAACACAGTCTGTGCAAGTCAAGACTGGATTACTAAAGCTTCAGCAACAGAGAATTAAGTATTGAGATGGTTTAGCACATCATTTTTTCTCGGCCATTACTCAACAGTAGTTTTTTAGGAATACTTACTTTTTGAGTCAGTTTTGTTATATCGGCTTCTTACCCTTGATGATAACAATATTCTAGCAATAAAAACTTGAGATTAGAACGTGAATAGGGGTATGCCGTGATGAAAGGAGAGAAAAATTTATTCATATAAAAAATCTTGAAACTACTTGTTTAAAAACCTAAATCAAGGAAAATCGAACCAGCAAAAAAGGAAAAGATTCTGTGGCAAAAGTTCATTTAAGAAGTGTGACACGCTTTGATAAAATTTCAGGGCATTTTTTACTTAATGATTTTGTACCCTTAATTAAGGTATAGGAAACAGCTAACTAATATGGAATTTTAATTATGTCTGAACCTTTTGTAAATCTTGATACAATTTTTAATCTAGCTGTTCAAGAAACTGAAGAACTGATAGAACATGGTTTCGATTTAAGCGATTCCTGTGTTGTAACTTCACTAGAATGGTATGCCAATAAATATCCAGAGATAGCGGAACGCTGCAATCAAGCTTTGCTAGAACTTATCGATAAGCAAGCTGCTGATTTTCCTCAGAGGGTAACTGTACCTTCTGAAATTGATAGGTACGAGTTTTAAATATTAATTCATCAAGTAGATATCTCCAGAAATTAATTATGCATTAGCCGAAAGTCTTGGTAAGGGCGCAATGCCTTGCGCCCTTACCAAGACTTTCCGGAGATGTCTAGTTAGTAAGTCGGCGTAAATTTTTATTTTTGGAAAAAGGCAGAATGTAAACAAACTGCAAGGTGATTTGCCAATACTTAAGCAGTGGAAAGCTGAGTGAAAAACGGTGTCTATAGCAGTGAAATCTGAGAGTGAGTCGTAAGCAAAATGTCTGAATTTTTTGTAGATCTTGATGCAGTTTTCAATTTGGCTGTTCAAGAAACTGAAGAACTGGTGAAACATGGTATTGATGTAAGTGACCCCTGTGTTGTGACATCACTTGGATGGTACGCTAATAAATACCAAGAAATAGCGGAACGTTGTAATAGCGCATTACTAGAACTTATCGATAAGCAAGCTGCTGATTTTCCCCGGCAGGTAATTGTTCCTTCTGAAATTGATATGGACGGATTTTAGATATTTATTGATAAAGTAATTAAGTAAGCAAAAATACTATTTGTAGGAGTAGTAACAGTAGTGGGTGAATCGTATCTCCCTTTAATCCACCGCCTGTGACAACAATCTGGGATACCGTCAGTGGCATTCGTCTGACTCCTGAAACTGGGACGGTGATGATAAAAATAGCTCAACGAGTAAATGCTGGCTTATGCTTATGTCCAAAGAGACATCGTAAGCTTGTAGAAACTAGCCTTTCATCAGTCCAAAGGAGGATGTTTGTGTCTGCTCTGTTCAGTCAAATTGTTGATTTTGAAAGCCTTAACGAATACTCTCGACCGACAACCCATGATACAAACGCCAACCGTTCGCCAAATCCTGTCAGATCCGGATGCAGGATTGCTACCCTATCTTCGTCACCTACTCCAAAGCGAGGAATTCTCCAAGTTTAAAGCGCAACTTAGTTTTCATGTAGACGAGTCTTCTACTTCTGTTAATAAGAGCGATGATTCAAGAGAAATGCATTGCACAGTCTCCATCACTCTAAAGTTATTGATTGTTGTAGCAAGCCAAACCTTACCAGATGATGCAACTTTACATGCTCTTGAGTTTCAAGAAGTATTTGATGCAGAACTTATTAATTGGAGTCAGCGTAGTAAGCAGCTACTAAAACCAATTTCAGAAATTAAGGGGACGCTCAGTAATTTTGAAGAAATACCGTATCAAGGCGGTTATCTTCCTGGTTTTGAACTCCAACGTAAGTTTACTTTAACTTACAGTACTGTCCAAGCTCAAACAAAGCAGGAATCGGCAAAGAATGGGCAAGAATTTACCTGATATAACCCTGGCGATCGCACTCCTGTAAGTGGACAGTACGAATTAATCAGTTCTAATGGAGAAGGTACGGGACTGAAGTGACATCAACCCAAGGTCATCCCTTTCCTCCAACTCCGGAACCCAACCAGTCATATAAGTTAGTTGACCCTACAAAGCACAAAAAGCGTTAAGAGGATGTTTGAAAAGTGGTTAGCTGTCATTATAATCACATTATTACCCCCCTTAGTCCCCCCTTATAAAGGGGGGAAATAAGAGAAATCTAGTTCCCTCCCCAATGCATTGGGGAGGGTTAGGGTGGGGTAAAATATAAGCTCAAATCTCAGTTTATGAACTATTTCAGACTTGTGTGTACACCGTAGCTTTTTAAGGGGGGTTGGGGGGATCTGCGAACAAAAAGTCTAGGATGCTTTGAGCCAAAGCCTTCGATGCTAGATAAGGTACATCATTGCCAATTGTTTTAAACATATTTGTCAGGGACATATTTTCTGGCAACACAAAGCTTTGACGAGGTGGAAGCAATACTTATGCCATTAGGGACTTGCTTAAGGCTGATGGTTATCGCTGGAATACAACCGGATGGAAAGCTTGGTGTCGTACTTGTCCTGCACAGGGCTTCTCAGTACAAAATTTTTTTGGGGAGGCTTTGTGGATTTCTCGTGCTGATGGCATCGAAGTGCGGTTTTATGACGATCTAGAGAATGAGGTAGGGATTTACCATATTGACAAAGGGCAATGGACGTGTGTTATTAATAATCTTCACTTTCTTAAATAAGATATTTCCAAGCGACAAATTATAGCGGTTTTTACTGGAATGAAGTACAGATTTATCCGCGTTCATCTGCTACAGGCTGCGGTTCCATAACTTTTTTATGTATTGTTCCCAATTGAAATCGCTATATTTATATGAGGATAGGAAGAAATCATGGAAATCAGATATTACATCTTGACTAAAAATTGGGAACAACTATTAACCAACTTAATTTAAACCCATGAAATTTACGGTAATTGTTGTTGTATTGATAGCCAGGTATTCATTTCCTCATCTAAATTAAACTGATTATTTTGTGCTAATAACTGAATAACCGATAACTGATTCTTGATTTGCCTTAATTCTCTAACTTTCTCTATTAAGGCGGCAAACTGTTGCTGATTTTGAGTTAGCTCTTTGTACTTGTTCTTCATTACATCTTTCCAAGATAAAGCTATGCTCAGTGCTTCTTTGGGTGAAAATTTTAGATTATTTAAGAACCAATTAACAATGCAAGCTCCATCTAGAATTGGATCGCCAGGAATGTGACCCATTTTTGAGATCGTATATGCTCTTAGCATCATGGCATCTCGTGAAAAAGAATGTTTCATATTAGGATGGGTTGCAGCCAAAAAATCATAAATAGAAATTGCTACTTTTGCCCATTCCAAATTGGGTGGTTCTTGTTCCCCTAAAGAAGTCTCTCCTCTTGCCTTGTCTGCTGCCACAAAAGCTAATCCATCCCAATTAAAATTTTCTGGTATTTGCTGTTTTCCTTGCCAAACACTTTTTAGCCAATTTTGTACTTGAGTTACCTCTTGTTTTGTGAGGTAATTTAATAACTTTGTAGCTTCCTCTTCACTCATAAAAGTTACTTTCTCCTACTCAATCGGTAGTAGTAATACCGTTTGCCTTGAAAGCGGTTCTTCCAATTTCTAAACTACTTAAACTTGGTTGGTAATGTCCACTATGATTGTTGATACTTAGCAAGTAATAATAGTCGTCAAATCCACTAATATCAGCCTCACCTGCAGCTAGAACAGGTTCTCCATTTGTTATAACAGCATGAGATATTTCTTGCCCTTGTACATATTTTGGCACTATAAATAATTCTCCTTCTTGGGTCACTGCCCATTTTACTGTTCCTGCATTGACGGCTGTTTCAAAGTCGCGATCGCTAACTGTAATTGGTCTAACTTTAAGTTTCCTCGCTGTTGCCAATTCTACAGTTAAGCGATCGCGTAATCGATTGGTAAAAATTTGCACGAACTATCCACTAGGCAACAGCTTCAGGAACTTCTGGCAAAAGACGCTTTACGCCTTGCTTAACGAAGCCCTGTAAGAAACCGATTTGCTGGCTTTGCTGAAACACCCTTTGCAAATTTTGTCCTAACTTATCAAGATTTAACGCAGTTCCAGAATTTGTAGCTATTTCCTGCTGTTGGAAATATTCTACTAAACTTAATCCCGCCAATCGGGTTAGGTATGCTGCACTCACTCCCTGTACTAAACCACCTGCTACAAAGGTGACAGCATTACTCTTGAGTACGATACCAATGGCTTTGGAAGAAAGTTCCACTAAACCCAGTTTTACCATCAAACTTCCCATTGTTCCAGCTACAGCTTGTGCTTGTTCTAAGGAAAATTTTTGCTGGTAGATTCCACCCAAATCCATCACCATTTGGGCATTAATGGCTGCTGTTGCTAGAACATCAAGGGCTGGGACTGGGTTGGCAAATGCAGTCGCTGCTGCTATCCACTGATATTGTTCGATAATTGGTACGCTGCGATTGCGTCTGATACCATTAAGTAAGTCTTTCGCTTCAGCTTTCAGCAACAAAGCTTTTCTCATGGTTGTTCCCCATACAAGTTGTTGTGCTTGCTGTGCCAAAAGTTCACTCAAGTGCTGGGTTAACTGTTGAACATCTGGAGTTTGTACCTCTAACCATTCTTGTATGGAACCATCTTCTTGGTGCTTGCGTACTTTGATCGGAAGGGGAGATGCTGCAGTTGCTACTACAGATGCGGGTCCGCGCTGTTTTAGGGACTGCAAAACGCTAACACGTTCGTCTGGCAAATACTGGTCTTGTTTGTTAAAAACCAAGATTGTGCTTTGATTTGCACCCTTTAATTGCTGTAGTCCCTGAAATTCAGTATCTGTTAAATCCCCATTTGTTAAGAATAGGACGATCTCAGATTTTTTCGCTTCTACAAAAACGTTGGCATCTGATTGCTCGCCTGTTTCTACAAATAAAGGAGATGTCTCTTGAAAATGTAAGGAGGATAGATATCCTGTCTCTACATTTTGTTCGAGTACCTTAATCAAAGTACTTTTACCAACTGACTTACCGCCGGTGACAGTGGCTAGAATCTGTTGCTTATCTAACTCAATTGTAAGATTGGCGACTTGTTCTTGTTGTAAATAAGCAACTTGTCGCATCTCCACAGAGTTTTCTGCTTCTTGTGCTAGTTGATTAACCACACATTGGGTTTTTGCAATAGCAACTTCCACTGTTTCCCTATCTACAGGCATACCATCTAGCAGTTGGGAACTATCCTTGGGACGGTTTTTCTTGAACAACCACAAACCGCCGCCAACTGCTAAGAGACTCAGTAAGCCAAATTCACTCATCTGTAACAGTGAATCTTGCAAACTGTCTAACATCCAAAGGGAAAAGGACAGTCCCAATCCTCCCACTAAAATTGGTCGCCGCAACTTCACAAATCTAGTTCTCCGTAATCTTGGGATCGACTTTTCTTCAGAATAGCTTACAAGCTCACTTCTCCAACCTCGATTGATGAATGCACCAATTTTTCTTTACATTCAGCAACTTGCACTATTAATTCCCAAGCATTGCGGTATTTTGCAGAACGTGGCTTGCGCTGCTGCTTATCAGTTTCAACAAAGTGTATTTCGCTACCATAACTAACGAACACTTCTACAGGGAAGATATAGAATAAATCCAACGACTCGATATACACAAGAGCAAAATCGAAGTCTGAAGGATTATAGACTTCTCGAAGCATAAATCGCCGATTTGTCTTAGTACGACGATTATCTACCACATAATTTCCAGATGGTTCATCAAACCACGCATTCTTGACTTGGATTTTAATCAGAGTTCTTTGTATGTCAAAAGCTAAATCATAAGGAAGCCGATCCCCAACGGGTTTCAAAACTCCCCAACCTCGTTTCAGGGCATGAAGAATTGCGGCTTGCTCTGCTATATCTCCTTTTAATTTTGTGTCCATCTACTACTCGGAACTTCTGTACATTAAATACAACAAAGCCCTACAATTATGCAATTGTAGGGCTTTGCTTCCATTTGGTAGCGGGAAGTGGATTTGAACCACTGACCTTCGGGTTATGCTTACCATCTACAGCTTTCACTGCCTGGATCGACCAGTTTGTGGTCTGGACTGTCCCTTCACCCTCGTCTTTACGTTAGGATGCCTGCCTACCAGTCTCTACACCTTCCCTATCTCTAGGGCTTGGTTCGGGATTACCGCGCTAATGGCTTCCCCGAGTTTGACAGGTAATCGCACATAAGTTTCCTCATGTACCGCCCACTGCAAGACTCGCTATCAAGCGTTTAGCTTGTCTTACGTCTCGAGCCCGACGAGCTACCAGGCTGCTCTATCCCGCGTCGCTCTGTCTTCTTCAGTATAGCAACAGATTTAGAAATTTGACAAGCCCTAAGAAAAAATTTTTCACCCCTCACAAAAACGATAATTCTCCTATCACTTCTAAACGCTTGTACTTACCGAAGTTCATAAACTTTTCCGACAGGGCATCAGCTACGCTAGGAGTAATCCAGCCTAACTGCTGGAGTAAATGAATGGCTGCAGCGTATTTTGCCCGCTTTGCTCCATCAATAACTTTAATTGCCAATCCCAAGCCTTCACCGAGTCTGCCGATGCACTGTACCCCCTCAGCACCAGATTTACTCACGAGTTCGCCTGGACTTAGGCTCATCAATTCCGTGTCAAACTCTCCTTCTCCTGCTACCATAACTGGATGATGGCTCATAGCACGAACTATGCGCTCCATATCTAAGCTGCTACGAGAAGCTAGCTGAGCGTATAGTGCTGCCATTTGCCCGAGTTGTAACAAGTAGGTGGGCGCACCACAATCGTCATGGGCGCTGATAAATTCTTCTGATGGCATTCGCAGCAATTCTGATACTTTACCAAGAATCAATTGCTGAACCGGGTGTTTGCGCTGCAAATAGTTATTTAGCGACCAATTACACTGCTGACAAACAGCCAGCATTCCAGCGTGTTTACCAGAACAATTATGTTCTAGAGGGCTGCGTTTACCTTCGGGAATGGGGCATTGGAGTGCTGAAGGGTCTATATCAGCCCGCCAAAGAATATTGAATGCTTGCCGTACTTGTTCTATCGTTCCCTTGTGGGAACTAGTAATAATTGCTAGGTCTTTGTCGCTGAGGTCATAGCGTTCTAGTGTACCGGTGCTAGTCACAGCGAGTGCTTGAAATGGTTTTAGTGCTGACCGAACAAATGTACTTGTTTCAGCATTACCAGCAACGGATAGAATCCGTCCGCGATTGTCGCAGATCGCGGCTTGGACTGTGTGCTTTGACTCTATAATGCCTTCTCGCAGTAATCTAACTTCTAGTGCGGTGGCTTGTGTTCGTTTTCCCATTGTCATGGGTAAAAATATACCATAAATTGTGTCAATTGTCCTTAGTCATTAGTCATTAGTCATTGGTCATTGGTCATCGATCGTCGATCGTTGGTCATTGGTCGTTAGTTTTAAATTTTTTACAAAAGACAAATGACGAATAACAAAGGACAAAGGACGAAGGACAATTGACAAATGACTAATGACTAATGACTATTTAAACTAAGTGCCAAACTATAGTACCAGCAACGAACAACACAGCCAAGCCAGCAAATGAAATTTGTAATCTTTGAAGAATGGGTTTGATGGAGTAGGTCACTATCAGGCGATCGCGTGTTACGATTTCCTGTGGTTTTGTCCAAGTTTGACCGTCGTACCAACCTGACTCTTCGTAAAAAATAATCGGACTCATCAGGCGGTCTCGTATATAAGACCAACCCAAATATAACCGCATCAGTACTAATATGACTCCAACACTTGCTCCGGCGGCACTACTTAAAATAAATTGCGCTGCGTGCTTGTGTGGAGCAAAACTTGTTGCCGCTATGGGTCCTGCTATCATTGCCGATAAACCCCAAATAATCGCGATTTTAGTGATATACTCGCGCCAATTTAAGGTACAGTCGCGAAATAGCCAGGACGACTTTAATTCTTCGTACTCATTGAGCGGCTGTTGTTCTGTTGGTACTGGGCAATTTGAGACCGAAGACTTTATCATGTTGGCTGACTCCCACCGTCTGATTTAAGAAAGGATTACTCCAGTTCGCGTGCTCCTGTTGCGGATGTTATATACTCTATACGTTCTGCGTGTCCCCAGAACGCTTCTAAATTATAAAACTCCCGTTCTTTAGGAAACATAACATGAACAATCACTTCGCCGTAATCTAACAGCACCCATGTTGCCTCTGCTTTCCCTTCTGTCCGCAAAGGGCGTCTCGATAACTCAGTTTCTAGTTTATCTTCTACTGCATCCGCGATCGCCCTGACTTGTACCCTGGAATAGCCTGTCATCAGGACAAAGTAGTCTGCCAAGTAAGAGACATCTCCCGTCTTGAGTATAATAATGTCTCCTGCTTTCCGGTCAGATCCTGCCTCGGCTACAGTTAAAGCCATCTTCCCACTTGCATCGTTTTCATCTATGGGTAGGCTGTCTGTTGAATTGTTTGTCACTGTGACAGATTGTCTTGGGAAATTTGATGGAAAAGAATCAGTCATTAAACCTCATCTACTGTAGGATATCTTTAGTTATATTTTTTACAAGTACTATCAAACCATCAAGAATTGAAATTGATTTGCAACTGTGAGACTTGGTTTCCTTGAATACTAACAAAAAAACAGGTGTCTGTGCATTATGCTCTACACCTAGTACCATTCGATTTCCATTGTTGGAAAAACCAATTGCGCGTTGTAATGACTCGCGGATGAATTAAACAAGAACTTTCTAGTAAAACTTTGAGAGTGTAATCGCAAGTTAACCATACAGCGCGAGCGATATTGTCAACACTAATTTTTCGTAAAGCTTGTAATTCTGAGGTATTCCCGCGTCCCGGTTCTAAACTATCTGATAAAAATACGATACAGGAGAGCTGACTCATGCCCGGTCTACCCAAAGTATGATTAGCTATAGCTTGCAATACTTCTTCATCATTCACGCCAAATATATCTCTTGCTAGGATAGCACTTACGTCTGCGTGTAACAAATGGGGATCTTCCGCCATCACTTCATCTATATCCAATCCCTCTGCCCGTGCCATCTGTAGAAGTTTTTGGGGTTTGTAGTACTTTGCCAAATCGTACATCAAACCCGCCGTTGCAGCTTTTTCTTCGTCCAAGTTATGCTGTGCTGCTAAGGTAGCTGCCATTTGCTCAACTCTAAGAATATGGTCCTTGTCTGGGCGATGGGACATTTTCTGCAAGCCAAGCTATAACTTGTTCGCGCATAAGCGATCGGGAATTTCCATAGTGCTTAACGAGAGAAAAACTCTCTCGCTCATTGAAATCTTCATAATTTTATATTAATCCGATCGCTAATTCTAGTTGATTGTTGACTGTTAACACTTAACAGTTAGCAAGCAACAGATCAAAAGCGATCGCCGCGACCCGTTTGCAAATCGAGATGGTAAGGCTACGTAGAGTGTACCCTGTCGTGGAGAAATCATACCAATTTGAACAAAGAATGCGACAGATCGTTAGCTAAAATCTAGTTTAGACAAGACTTTCTCAATCCAAAATCTAAAATCCACGCATCCAAAATGGTATTAGCCCTACTTTTTAGGTGCTATGGTATTGCACGCTATCTGATTTGCAATTCCTGGTCTAGAAGAGTGAAATTCACAATATGACAAATGCTCCTGATATGTCACACTTCCTGTTCTGACACAATTTTTGGCTCAATCGCTGAGTTTTCGTCTGTCAGCGAGTAAAACAGAGATTCATACTGACTTAATGCTTGGTCGAAAGAATAGTGCTCGGTAGCAAATTTTCGGCTATTATACCCCAAAGTTTTAACTTTCTCTGGATGTTGATACAAATCTAAAATTGCGTCTGCTAAAGCCTGCGGATCTTCTGGAGGGACGATCGCCCCGCCACCACTTTGTTTAATCGCTCTTGCTGCCGTACCATTTTTGGGAACAGAACCAATCAATGCCCTACCACTAGCCAGTAAAACTTGGATTTTCGAGGGCATATTGAAAGAAATGACATTTTTCTTTTGCACAACCAAACCCACATCAGCAGCTGCCAACATTTCTGGCAAAGCTTCGCGGGGCTGAAAAGGCAGTAGTAAAACATTATCTGCACCAGATGCATGACAAGCATTCTGCAATCGCTGTAAACCTTTCTCCTCACCGACGATGACAAAAGCAATTTCGGGAATGTGGCGCAGCATAGCAGCCGCTTTGACAACAGTCTCTAAACCTTGGGTGAGCGCGATATTACCAGAATATGAAATAACAAATTTGCCCTCTAAATTATGTTTTGTGCGGAAAGCGTTATTTTCTTTAGACAAAGGGCGAATAAAGTTGGTATCAACCCAGTTAGGAATTTGGACTATTTTTCTTCCGGGTACGCCTTTAGACTGCAAGTTATCCACAAAACCGTCAGCAATGACACTGATTTTGGTAGCACTTGAGTAAGCAAATTTCTCCAGTAATGCAAACGTTCTAATCAGCCATTTATTCTTCAACAAACCAACGTGAACAGCCGCTTCTGGCAATATATCCTGAAGATTTAAGACAACAGGGCAGTTGTGCAGCACGCCAAGAAGAGCAGTTGGTAGACAACTAGGAAGAGACGGAGAAGTCGAAAGAATAACATCTGGACGCCAACCAAATAGTGCTGGGAAGAAACTTGTAAATATATAACTTGCATCCAGTAACATTCTGTCGAGCAGATTAGGTTGCGGACGAATCCACACATAACTCCGTTGGATTTCAACCCCATTTTTGTATTCGGCTTGGTACCATTTGCCCCGATATTCCTTGTAAATCTGACGTTCCGGGTAGTTAGGCATAGCGGTAACGACACGCACTTGGTGTCCGCGCTTGACTAACCCCTCAGCGAGTTCAGTCATCAAGGGAGCAATACCAATCGGTTCTGGGTAATAGTTGTACGAGTAGATCAAAATACGCATAATAAGTTATTCTTGTACTCCTAGTCTGAAGAACCCTGGTGTCTTATTAATGACAACATTTGCTTGTGACCTGTTTCCGCACGTGGTGTGTGCTTATTTAAAATTTTCGCTTCAGAATTATTTAAATGCCAGTTCTTTTTGTTAAAGATTCAGTAAAATTTGATGCTTTATTTCTGAGAACACGTAATAAATCTAGAGTGAAGAATATTTGGTTTTTCTGTGTTTTAAATAGTGTATATACTTAAATGAAAAATTTATTTATCTAAGTTAAACCTCTAATGTTAATCTAGAGAAAATGATGTAAAGCTTGGAATCTTAGAGCTAAGTTTTGACTTTCAAAGGAGATCTCTCCAATTTCTTTGAGGATACAGCTGGTTAATGGGGAGCGACCCCCTCATTTAGCACTCTCTCGATCCGGTGCCTGACCCACCATTCGCCAACAGCATCCTTTGAGAAGTCGGGGCTCTAAAATTTAATAAAAACACGGAGAGAAGCCCTGAAATTTCCTCCGTGTTTCTAGCATGAAGCGCGATTGCAAAATCTGATTCGAGCAAACTTATAACTCAAACAGCCCCACTATTTTTGTTAAACAGGATCGCGACCGTTCTAAAAATCAGCTTCAAATCGTACATGAAGCTCCAATTTTTCTGATACTGCAAATCCATACGAATGACATCCTCAAATTTACGGATAGTCGAACGACCATTAACTTGCCATTCTCCAGTCATTCCAGGTTTTACATCCAAGCGCTGCCATTCTGGAACCTCATAACGCTCGACTTCATCTGGTGTAGGTGGTCTCGTCCCTACTAAACTCATATCTCCTTTGAGAACGTTCCAGAATTGTGGCAGTTCATCTAAACTAGTACGCCGTAAAAAACGACCTACTTTGGTAACTCTTGGGTCGTTGTCTATTTTAAAAAATGCCCCTTGTACTTGGTTTTGCTTCTCTAGTTCAGCTTTGCGAGCTTCAGCATCAATGTACATCGAACGAAATTTCCAAATCTGAAAGCGCTGTCCCATCCAACCGCAACGGGTTTGACAGAAGAAAATCGGACCTGGACTATCGAGCCTAATGGCAAGAGCAATGGGAATCAACAAAATTCCTGTAATCAACAAACCAATTAATGACCCTACAATGTCTGTAAACCGTTTCATCCATGAACGGACAGAAGGATGGGTGGCGGGTAGTTGCTCATCAAATTGGCGATTGATGGATGGAGTTTCTCCTTGAGACTCTAGGTTGAAAACTTTGTCTAACCCTGTAAGATTAAGTACTGCAGTGACCTGCGGGGTCACGTTGCGAAGTGTAAATTTAATATTTTTTTCTTGAGCTATTTTTAGATTACTGACCAAAGCACCTAAACCACTACTATCCATAAAAATAGTTTGATGAAAATCAATGATGATTTCCATCGGGGTGGGGGTTCGTTCAGTGATCTCTTGGCAGGTTTGCTTAAAGGTTACAGCCTCTAGCACACTGAGACGTGCGGGTACCTGCACAATTGCCGTGTCATTTGAGAACATTACGGGAAAATTCACCTCTTTGGGTTGGCTAGTCATGAAGCCCTGCACTTTCATTGCCATGTTTATATAATTTGCCAAACATATTGTGTTCTAGCAAATAGTCACTACTGATGAATTATCAGTTGTAAAAATCACTAGTTACTAGGAATTCGATCGAGAGGGGTTATCGTTAAGAACGATTCACAATAGAACAAGAAGTTATTTAAAGTATGAAGTTTGAAGAACGAAGGATGATACAAGCATAAAGGATAAAAAACGAAGTATAAATTACTTTATACTTCAATTCCTACTTTGTTGTTCTTTACTTTTGTCTTAAATTCATACATCATGCCTTATACTTCATACTTCTTTCATGAAACATATTCTTGTTCTTGTGCTAACGAAAGCGCATACGCATCGCTAACATCTCATGACTGTCAAAACTACTGTTACACCTACCGCACGCCTGATAGAAATTTTCTCCGCCATACAAGGCGAAGGACTGAATGTCGGAACACGTCAGATCTTCATTCGCTTTGCTTTGTGTGACTTACGCTGTCACTTTTGTGATAGCGCTCATACTTGGAATACACCCACCACTTGCAAGATAGAGCGAACCCCTGGATTCCGTGATTTTGAAACTTACTCTAATCCCGTTCTACTATCTATGTTACTTCAGTGGGTCGAGTGGCAAAATGTACCCTTTGTACATGATTCTATTAGCCTAACAGGAGGCGAACCCCTCCTACACGCAGTATTCCTGCAAGAATTCTTGCCTCAAGTGCGCTCTGTTACGGGCTTGCCAATATACTTGGAAACTGGCGGACACCGTCCAAAACAACTAGAGACAGTATTACCCTACTTAGATTCAGTTGGGATGGATTTTAAATTGCCTAGTACTAGTGGCGAAAGTTACTGGAAAGAGCATACAGAATTTCTCGAACTTTGTCATGCTTCAAAAGTAGAAGTTTTTGTCAAGCTTATTGTTTCTCAAACAACTGATCCCTCAGAATTAGAACGTTCTGCGGAATTAGTAGCATCTGTCGATCCATCGATCCCGGTCTTTTTACAGCCCGTTACTCCTTTAGATCCCTCGCTGATATTGACAGATAAACCTCAACTTGCACCTTCTCCAGAGCAAGTTTTAAATTGGCAAGTTTTGATGAAGCGATTAGTTAAGCAAGTACGGGTAATACCTCAAACTCACAAAATGTTGAATCAGCTTTAGTTAGTGGTTATTGGTTAGTTGTTAGTTGTTAATTGTTAGTTGTTAGTCGTTGATGACTCATAACCATTTAACCGTTGTAGGGGCGCAAGGCTGCTGCGACCCTACCAGTCAATTCTTTATCAAACATCTGTCACATTCTTTTTTTTTCAAACTGGTACAAGTTTTCAGCCATCAATAATCAGTGACAAATGACTGGTCACTGGTCAGGTGGTCACTGGTCACTGGTCAGGTGGTCACTGTCAAAAAGCGCCCTCTTCTAAATTTTTAGATTTTGCCTTTGCTTTATTAGCACTGCGCTTGAGAGAAGAAAGCCTTGCTTCAAATTTCGACCGTTGACGTTTGCTAGGAGTGGTATCAATTAAAGTTTTTAAAGCACTACCCAAGCTTTTATAGGCGTTGGGAAGGGTATAGCCAAAACGAGTTGCTAAAGCAATAGCCTTCTCATCAGCTTCTACTAATTCTCTTAATTGTTTCTCACCATTATTTTTTTGGTATAGCCGCCAGCCCGAAACTCCGCATAAAGCCAAAGCCAGTACTAACAGCAAGCCATCTTGAACCCATAGTTCGCCAACAGCACCACCCAAACCAATTGCAAGGGCTGCCATTTCCCAACCATCTTTGGGAATAGTATCATTTTGAATGCGAGCGACTTCATGCCAGAATAACAGGTTGCGCTGATCCATTGCCAGTGCATCCCATTTAGCCAGGTCAATTTGAATTTCCACCTGGTCTTTACCAATTTCTTCAGAACGGATTAGGGGTGGATTCACTTCAGTGGTGCCTTCAACCGTAACCCAGCTCTGCAGTTCTGGCGGTAACAAGCCTTTTAACCGCCTGAGTTCGCTCATTTCTGCTCTAGCAGTAGAGGTTGCATAAGATGTCATATTATCAAGCTCTGGAAAACTTCAGTATATAGAGAGTATCACTTTGGAGTATAGCGATTTCATAAGCTTATCGGCTCAGTCGTTAGGAAAACTTCCACGTCTTTTCCGAGCTTCCATTGCCTTTTCTAAAACATCTAGCAATCCTGGAGCTTGTTCTTGAATGCTTAGTAAAATTCTCTCTCCAAGTTCTAAGTTCCCCGGATCTTGACCTGTTTCCATAACCTCTATCAACCTGGGTACGGCGACAGTATCGACCAGCTGGATTAATCCGTGTAAACAACGGTTAAATTGCTTTTCTGTCAAAATTGAGTCTTCTAAAGGGAACTCAATAATGGCACGAATTTCACCGTCTGATGGGTCGTATTCCCATTGTAACATTTTCGTTTCCCAAGAAATGGAAAGCATTGTTTGCAGTATGGCGGCTTTGTAGGGATGCTCTTGGATTCCCGATAGCACTTGGGGCGCAAACAGACGGAAGAACCTGCCTTCTTCATCGAGTTGAACAACAATGAGAAAGTCCTCTAAGTTATCACTCTCCACTCCTGTAATAATACGGTCGTCTTCTTCATCAATCCGATATTCCCAACCAAGGTTATCTAGATACTTGGCGATTTGTTGCAGATTTGCTGCCATAAATGCCTCATAAGTTCATTGGAGCCTGCGTTACCAGACCTAGTTTAACCTGCCACGGTCAAGACGTAGAATGCTATTGTTACCTTCTGTTTTATTGACTCCTGTTCTCTACGCACAAGTATTTGTCAAATAAATGACACTAAAATGACAGAAACCCGCCTTTGCGATCGCCGAGTGTTGCCAAAAGCTCTTTTTTGGGCTTATACCTTCTACCAAAATCATACTAAGTTGCGTTATAATCTGGAATGTACAAAAAATATCATAAAAATATACATAAAAATCACAATCAGTGCAATTAACTGTATAATCAAAAAATTCAGTAAGTTTTACTAATCTTAAGTAAGAATTGGCTATTACTCCCTTTGGGCTCTAAAATTCCACTCACTTTGTAGGGTGGGCACTGCCCAGCAACGGCGGATGGTGAGCAGTGCCCACCCTACCTGTAAAGGTAGTCTTCTGGCACCGAAGGGAGTAGTATCTCGAAGTTTAATCTATTCGTTCTTAAAAAAATCTGGAATCAAGAGTAGCCAACGAGAAGTAAAACTTGTATATCCAGAAAGATTTCAGCCTAGTTGCAGGGTGGTACGATTATAGAAATCGCAGTTTCAATTGCGAGGGGAGCGTTGCATGGCTTGGGAAGAACTCGCGTCAGTTTACGAGCAACTACATCAATGTGCGTTTCAAATTGAGGACATTGCCAAAGTCAAGGAGCGTCAACGTATTGCTCGCGACCTACATGATTCATTGGGACACGCACTGACAGCCCTCAATATTCAGTTGCAAACTGCTCTCAAGCTTTGGAAGCTCGACCCTGCTAAAGCAGAATGTTTTCTCTTACAAGCTCAACGGCTTGGCACAACTGCTATGAAGGAGGTGCGCCAGTCCGTTTGTTCTTTACGAGCAACAGCAAAGGTAGACCAGCCTCTAGAACCACTCATTGAATCTTTAGTCGAAGATTTTCGGCAAGTCAGTGACGTGTCAATCTTGACTTGCATAAACCTGTCTGCTGTTTTACCTTGTGAGGCAAATACCACGCTCTACCGAGTTGTGCAAGAATCTCTGACCAACATTCGCAAGCACGCAGCAGCGACGGCCGTGGAAATTAAGATTAACGCCATTCCACATGGAGTGCAGCTTGTAGTTACTGACAATGGCAAAGGGTTTAAAACCGATACCTCATCAAAGGGATTCGGACTTCAGGGGATGGCAGAACGGGTAGCAGCATTGGGAGGTCGGTTTGATATCTACACAGAGCCGGAAAAGGGCTGCCAGATTTGCGTAGAGTTACCTTTGCAACAGCAGGCTTCAGTACAGAAGTCTCTAAATTTTGCCGCCAATGTCTCTCCTTTGAAATCAGCAGAGTCTACAAAGCATTTGGTTTTTTCTGGCAAGCAATCGTTACAAAACATTGAAACAAAACCAAACAAATGCAGCCAAATAGGGGTAGATTTACCCTTACAACAGCAGATCTCTATACAAAACTCGTTAGATTATGCTGCTGATGACACGAATATAACTGTATTAAAGTCTGTAAAGCGCTTGGTTCTCAGTAGCGATCGCTCGGTGCAGTTAGAAGAGATTTTAACAGAATACATTGGACCTATTGCCCCTATCTTGCTACAAAAAGCAACAGAACAGATACCAAGTTGTCAAGAACTCGTTACAAAACTATTGTTTTACGTTCCCAATCGGCAACGAATCGAGTTTGAGCAGCGATTATCGTTTCTTTTTGACTCATCCTCTAGCCCAGAGGAAACAAATCAAGGAGATTGGGGAAAACAGCAGAGATCTCAAGTCAAGGAAAGTTCCCCTTCCTCTTTACCCAATACCCTTTACCCCAATTTTTCTAAGAATTCTAAACTACCTCGAAGTCAGCTCGACATCGAAGCGGATCGAGAATTGGACGGCGAGATTGGGATTGAGCAGCCATTACAACAGCAAGCTTTGGTACAAGAGCCACTAGATTTTGCAGCAAATGTCTCTACCTTAGAAGTAGCAAAGCCAATAGAGCGCTTGGTTCTCTCTAGCGAGCAATTGTTGCGGTTAGAAAAAATTTTGGCAGAGTATATTGGAATAACAATTGCCCCAATGCTGTTGCAAGAAGTCATAGAACAGGCGTTGAGTTGTCAAGAACTCGTTGCAGAACTGTTGCTTTATGCTTGTGCTTCACAACGAACCGAGTTCGAGCAGCAGTTGTCGTTTCTTTTTGACTCATCCCCTAGCCTAGAGGAAACAACTCAAGAGCGCTTTTCTGACTTTAGTTCTCAAACCGTTGATGAGAGTTTCATTCGTCAGTGCGAGGAAACACTGATTGATTTGATAGGACCGTTTGCTCCGTTGCTCATTAAGGAAACACTTAAGTCTTCACCTGGAATTTCCCACTCGGAACTGGTAGAAGCCATAGCAACAAAAATTCCCGATGCTCGACTGGTTGTCAAATTTCGACAAGCATTGAGCGATCGCCCTGACACCGACGAAACAAACCAAGAACTCTTATCTTACATTCCTGCTGTTTCACAAACTGAGTTTGAGAAGCGAGTTGCGTTTCTGTTTGACCCACCCTCTAGTGAAGTAAAAACAATTAGGAAACGTATACCGAACTCGAGCGGTCATTGCATTGACGAGAGTTTTCTGCACCAATGCGAGCAACAACTTACAGATTTGGTAGGACCTTTTGCTCCATTGCTGATTGAGGAAACGCTTGAGTCTTTGCCTGGAATTTCGCGATCGGAACTGGTAGAAACAGTAGCCGCAAAAATTCCCGATGCTCAGGTGGCTGCCGAATTTCAACAGCGGATGGATTTCTAGGTTGGTGAGATTCGGTGATTTCCTTTAAGAAGTTACCGAATCTTGCAGCTCTGTGATGTTACCTAGTGGTAGCTACGCCTCCAAATGCTGTGCGACAGTGTGTAGTAACATGAGTTCGACTAGAGGTGGACAAGATGATTCGTCTGTTACTGGTAGATGACCAAAGTTTAGTGCGCGACGGGATCAAAGCTATGCTTAGCTTAGAGCCAGATTTGCAGGTTGTAGGTACGGCTGACAATGGAAAAACTGCGATCGAGCAAACAGAGGCACTGCAACCAGATGTGGTATTGATGGATGTGCGGATGCCAATTATGGATGGTAAGGATGCTACGCGACTGATCGCTCAGCGCTTTCCAAAAGTTAAAGTCATCGTTCTAAGTACCTTTGATGATGATGAATACATTACCGAGTCGATACGGGCTGGTGCGAAGGGTTATTTGCTCAAAGATATGTTATCTGAAGAATTGGCAGAGTCAATTCGGTTTGTCCATCGCGGTTACTCACAGTTAGCCCCCGGACTACTGGAAAAGTTGGTAACTCAAAGTCCGGATTCAGCCTCCAAGCGTAGCGAAACCACTCCAACTGTTCTGGCTGAGTTAACTGCTAGGGAGCGAGATGTGTTGCGCTTAATTGGCAGGGGTGCCACCAATCGCGAGATTGCTCAGCAGCTTATTATTTCCGAAGGCACGGTGAAAACTTACGTTACCAACTTGTTTAATCGTTTGAATTTGAAGAACCGATCGCAGCTAGCGATTTATGCTAATTCCGTAATCTGGAATGAAAGTTAGGATAAACCTTGACGAAAGTTTTAGGAAAATCTACTTATTCGCTAACTTTAGTCAGATAGAATTTATCTACTTGTTGAAGTAGGAGTCAAGACATTTTTCAGATGTTTATTAATAGTTAAATCTTTACGATGGAATGTGTAAAGTGGTTGTAAATCTATTTTTATCAAAACTAGATTATGTTTGTTCGCGATATCAATAACTGCAAACAGCCTTTGTTGACTTTACAAAGGACAAAAGAAGCGTCAGAGTACAAAGTGCAAAAGCTTCTTGCTAAATTAAGTTATATGAACGAGCAATTGTATCGTGAGAAAGCTCTGCGTTTGCGGGCGGAGGCGGAACTAGAAAAATCTCTTTCGTTTAAAAACAAAGAGCCATTTGTCTCTATGGTTTGTCATGAATTCCGTTCTTCACTGAACGTTATCTCCTTCTCCACTAGTTTACTTAAACGTCATGTTCACAATTGGAGTGAGGAGAAAAAATTACAGTATTTCCAGCGCCTTCAAACAACAGTCAACGAACTTGGTCAACTGATGGATGAAGTTTTAATGATTGAGAGAGCAGAAGCAGGAAAGCTAGAGTTCGATCCAAAACCGCTCGATCTTATTCAATTCTGCCACGATCTATTGGCTCAAATAAATTTAAGCGAAAGCAGCCAGCATACAATCACTTTTGTCAGCCAAGGGAATTGCAAAGCAGTTTGTATAGATAAAAAATTATTGCAGCCTATTCTCACAAATTTATTATCGAATGCGCTCAAGTACTCCCCAAAGGGTAGTACGGTTGATATGATACTGTCCCGCCAAGATGAACAAGTCATTTTCCAGATAAAAGATAGGGGAATTGGCATTCCAAAAACAGATCGACAACTGCTGTTTGAGCCATTTCATCGAGGTGAGAATGTCGGCGACATACCAGGTAATGGACTGGGGCTAGCAATTGTCAAAAAGTTTGTGGATGTACATGGTGGTGAAATTATCGTGGAAAGTGAAGTAGGCGTTGGTACCATGTTTACGATCGCATTGCCACTATAGCAACCAGTAACAATGACTAAGTATCTAGGCGTAAACAAATATAACTATGCTGACAGTCATTTGTCCTTAGTCCTTAGTCCTTAGTCCAGAACAAATGACAAATGACAAATGACAAATGGCAAATGACAGAGGAAAACTATGACAAAAGTTTTAGTGATTGAAGATGAGACAGAAAGTCGAAATATCTTTCTAGAATGCCTTGAGGCGGAAGGATTCGATACGATCGGTGCAGAAAACGGTCTTGTTGGCGTTGAGAAAGCACAAGAACATTTGCCTGATTTAATTATTTGTGATGTTGTAATGCCGCAATTAGATGGTTATGGAGTTCTCTCCTCTTTACGCCAAAACCAGGGAACAGCATTGATTCCCTTTATTTTTCTCACTGCTAAAAGTACCACGGATGAGATTCGTCAAGGTATGAAGTTGGGAGCTGATGACTATCTTACCAAACCTACGACGGCAGAGGAATTATTGGGAGCGATCGCCACGCGACTGGAAAAACAAGCAACTATTAGGGAGTGGTACGCTGCTCGATCGCCACAAGTTACACCACCACCTCCTGCTGACACTGCTCCATCAGCAAACACTCAGCCAACCTCTCCTGCGAACCCTCTGTTGAACGAGGTTTTCGACTTTATCGAAGCCAATTATCACCAATCAATTAACTTAAGTGACGTAGCCCAAGTAGTTGGTTACGCCCCAGCTTACTTAACCGACTTAATGCGACGCCAGACAGGAAAGACAGTGCATCAATGGATTGTAGAGCATCGGATGACAAAGGCATGCTCGTTGCTTTTGGAAACCAAGCAGTCAGTGGAGCAAATTGCTGAAGCAGTGGGCTATCAATATGTAGGGTGTTTCTTTCGCCAGTTTCGCATCAGCTTCGGAACAACTCCTCAAGTTTGGCGCAACGCACAGCGGAATTAAGACCTGAGACTTTTCAGCAAGCTAAACTTAGAGGTCATTTATAAAGTCAATCTTAAATCGCCAAACATAATATGTTACGTAGGTTGGGTTGAGGAACGAAACCCAACATTCCCAACATTGTATATGTTCGTCATCTTATCTGACGACAATTGTTTGTGCCCCTTTGTGCTTAAATACGATAGTGATGACCGAGTTACAAGGGACAAGCGATCGGGTGTTGACTGCAAAACTAAAAATCCCCTCTTTTTCCCCAACTTCAAGGGGATAAAAGGGGAAGAGGCTGTTTCCAGTAGCCTTTGTTCAAGTAGCCGTGCCTTTAGGAGACATCGGGTAGTGACTTGTAGGACAGCTTATCAACTCCTGAGTAAACTAGGGCTAGGCTCTGGTTAGACTTAGCTATAACCTTCCTTTGCTGAGTACGTTTCAGAAGTAGACCAGCAATCAAAACGCTGACACACAGCAAAGCAGGGGCTGCGGAAGGTTCGGGGATAGTAGTTGGTTTGCCTTGCACACCTAGTGCTAGAATGGCTCTATCAGCCCGAATTAAACCATAGCCATATCTAGAATCAAACTCTGGCAAAGGGCTTTCAGCCGTATTTCTCAAAGCGTCGTAGATCTCTGTGGGCGTCGCGTTTGGATTTGCTTGTAGTAGCAGAGCCGCAACTGCTGCTGTATATGGAGCCGATACCGAAGTACCCAAGAATCTGAAGAAGCGGGGATCGTCATAAAGACCAGCGCCTCCACCTAAGTTGAAGGAAATTGGTAGCGCGTCCGGAGCCACAACATCCGGTTTTAGGGAACCTGGGTCACCTTCTGAAGAGAATGGTTCTATTTGTCCCTGCTCTACAACAACATCGAAAAATTGATTTGAGTAGGATTGGGCATTCCCGTAGTACACTGCTCCGACAGTTAGCGCATTTGGGTTATTTGAGTGTCCATATATTGGGATATCGGGACGATTACCAGCGGAAGTGAAATAAGAAATCCCTTGATTGAATACTGCGTCAATCGCTAGGTTAATAGGTCCGTCCGGAGGCTCCAAATCTAGTTGGTCTAAAAGTTCATTCGGATTTTCGGGAGGGTATAAATAACCGAAATCATCCACTATGATGTTTGCCCCTACAGCAGATAGAGCCTGAATGCCCTGACCAAACACATCCACGGTGTCCCTACTTGTATAAAACGCCAACTTAGCCCCAGGGGCCACAGCATGGATGATCTGCGATAGAGCACGACCCTCATCAATGGCATTAGGACCAGAGTAATCTTTTAGCACATTAACGCCAGAGGGGAGGTAGCCATTAGCAATATTGGTTACATAGGTATCCGGATTACCAAAGGCGTCAACGGTCTCTGCTGTAGCAAAGCTATCAGATATTACACCGATGGTGATTCCAGTACCGTCTAAACCATAAAGATCCCGCAAAACATCAACCCCTGTAGCTTTTGCGGCTGCTTCGATAGGCAAGGTAAATGTTGCTGCTTGAACTTTGGCAACGAAGTTTCCTAGTATAGAAATCGTTGCAATGACTCCTGACGTAACAATTCCTTGGAGGAATCTCAAATCTCTCATGACTTTTAATAACCTTCTCAAGATTTACTCTTGTTAGAGCAAGTTGAACTTAAATATACATTGACTGGTAGACTAAGAGCGTACCTGCGTTATACCATTGCGTTGTGAATTGTTTCGCTTTCTAGTCCTTTGTTAGAAGAAGCGTATTAGGACAGAATATAGCGCTTTTCACTTGAATCCAATACAGTTCTTGTGGGGCGGGCAAGATGCCCGCCTAAAACGGGCGGGCCGCCCGTTCCACAAGACTATTATTCATGTATTGCAGCCAACTGAAAACCGCTATATCTAAGCAGACAAGGTGGTGGAATAAGAGCGCAATTTGTGTATATAAAAGCTTACAAGACATCAAACCCGGTTTCAGTAGATACTTAATCACCTAAATAACGGAATTTTATCTCAAAAACCTGGTTTATATTGCACTTCATGCGATGTTCGAAAGGCAACGCGAGTATGCGATCGCAGAACTACAAGATTTCATCGCACTGCGTCCAGATGCACGAGCTTGTAAGGAAAGCGTTGGTGGTTAAATTTATCAAGGTTACTTGTGTAATAAAATTCAAACAATTCTAGAGCACCGGTTCAGTGAAAGGAGTTGACAAAAGAACCGTAATATAAAGACTGCATTGGCAAAGCATTCGGACTGAAAATATGAATGCATTCGAGTAGCGTCCCCAAAGGAGAATCACCAAATATGATTTCCCAAATATTTCGCTTAAAATGGGTTTTTATTAAAACTCACAAGATAGTCTCTTTGTCAACAGGTAGTAATCAACCGGCGCTCTGGATGTATCGCGAGGGTCAATAACGGGTTGGAAGCAGGCTTATGAGGAAAATGGAATTGCTTAGACTTAAGCTAACTTGTTGGCGTTGCGACCACAGACTGCAGACCAAAGAATCTTGCCACAGACAGCAGACCAAAGAACACCACCATCTACTGATTCGAGAGCTTCATCTGATAATTCGCTTTGCGGAATCTGCTCAGTTAGCTCTTGCTGAAATTCCGACTTGGTATCCATAGCTTCAGAGATGACTTTTTTGAGTTCGTCTTGCATTGTTCTGTCTCCTATTTTCTAATTTGTTGGTGTCAATCTAACCTTGACAATAACCAGAATATCGGCACAAAAGCTAAACCGTCAATTTCAATTCTTTAGGAAGAGAATCTAAAAAATTAGAAGTCATAATACAAGACAATTTAAAGCGGCTTAAATAATTCCCAGTATGAGCGAAAGAAATTGAATTGTGACTCAGAAGTTGCATCTTATAAACTCAAAATATAAAGATCGGTAGAAAAAACTTTCTGAACTTAATTAAAAGTAGGATACAAATAAATGAAAGTTTCACAGCAAGATTTACTAAAAATAGTTGAGCAAGCCAGTACACTAGGTGAAAGATTGGGCAATGACTTTGTTCTGGATGAAGCTGAAGACAATGATAAGTTGACTATGTTCCGCTTAAAAATTTGGTGTCAGGTTGTTACACAAGGGAATCCAGAAAAGTTAGCCAAACGCCTTATCTGGGACAATTTGGATGTGGGCACTATGGTTAGGGTTCTCGGCGCTGTCCGCCTTGCTGATGGACAACAACTCCCTTTTTGGACAGAAACTTTGCAGAAAGCTTTGCAAACTGACTGGAAAACAGCTTATGAGAGTACCTATCGTTGTTTGGAAACCGAAAAGCCAATTCCCTTTGAAGAAGTTTATCTGCCCTTCGTTCACGTAGCGTGGCAAAAACTTACTGTACAAGTCAATGCTGGCTTACAATTGCTTTCCGAAGCAGCCCACCTATATCTGAAACGTCAACTGCTATTGAAGTTAGCGTCTCTTTGCGCTCAATCTCTAGAGTTTGAATTTTCACAATTTAAAACAGTGAAGCACTCCGCTTCCATGTCTTTACCAGAACAACACGATAGCCATTCTAGTGTGCACTACCAAACCTTTGTCAAAGATTTGATGACAGGAGAACTATTGCCTTTTTTCCAGAAGTATAGCGTCCTAGCACGGCTCGTGGCGATCGCAATGGATTTCTGGGTAGAGGAAAAAGCGGAATTTCTTCAACGGTTAGCATTAAACTTGTTAACCATCCAGCAGACATTTCATAACGAAACAGGTCAGGTTGTTGAAATTCAAGGAAATTTCTCCGACTCTCATAATCAAGGACGCTCCGTCATGGCTTTGACCTTTGCCTCCGGATTGAAGTTGGTATACAAACCTAGAGGCTTAGCTTTGGAAAGTGCCTATTTTCATTTACTCACCTGGTGTAATCAACATTTTGTAGAGATGCATACAACGTCTCTACACCCGTTCAAGATACTGAAAGTTATTGACTGCACCACCCACGGTTGGATGGAGTATGTAGAGCATTTGCCCTGTGAAAATGAAGCAGCTGCACAGCGATACTACCAACGTGCCGGAATGGTTCTATGTCTACTCTACGTGCTGCAAGGGAATGATTGCCATGAAGAAAATCTGATTGCCAGTGGAGAACATCCGGTGCTAGTAGACCTGGAAACCCTTGTGCATCCTCGTGCTCGTGAAGTTAACTCTACAGAGGAAGTAGGAGCGCAATTTTTAGTGAATCAGCAATTTTTCCAGGATTCTGTGCTACGGACTGGATTATTGCCGAGGTGGGAATTTGGCGCGGATGGAGGAACATCTCACGATATTAGTGGTTTAGGGGGAGCTGGCGGGGAAATCCCTTTTCGTATGCAAAAGTGGCAGAACATTAACACTGACAATATGGCATTGGAGTATGAGCCTGGTATCATGCTACCCTCTGCCAATATACCTTTGCTTAATGGCATCGTCCTATCATCCCATGATTATGTTAATGAAATCGTAGATGGTTTTCGACAGATGTATCAGTTCTTGGCACAGAGGCGAGAAGAACTCCTGGCAACTGATAGTCCAATAACTGCCCTGGCGCATCAGAAAGTTCGGTTTTTATTTCGCAATACCCAAGTCTACGGTCATGTTTTGGGTAAAACCCTTCACCCGAAGTTCCTACAACATGGTGTAGACCGCAGTATTGAACTGGATATCCTAAGTCGGGCATTTTTAGCAGAGGATAAGAAACCTCTTATTTGGTCAATACTTGGGGTGGAACTACAAGCAATGGAACAAATGGATATTCCCTATTTCATTGCTGACTCCAGCAGTGATGCTCTGACACTCAATTCAGACTTAATTGTTAAGGGATATTTTAGAGAACCCAGCTACAACCGGATGATTTCTTGTCTACAGCAGCTAAATGATACAGATTTGGCTCAACAAATCGGAATTATTCGGGGTTCTTTTTACTCGCGGAGCGCTCGTGGAATGACTAGTAGCCTACCCACTAAGCGTGCTAGTGCTAGTCTAAATTTGGGTGTAATGGCTCCCTTAACATCAGCACAACTGGTGCAAGAAGCAGTAGAGATTGCAAAGGAATTGCAACAACGAGCAATTTACGCCGCCAACGGTAGCACTACCTGGATTGGCATGGGATATCTCCCTAAGGCAGAGCGGATACAACTTCAGCCTTTGGGATATGGTTTATATGACGGTGTTTGTGGAGTCTCTCTATTTTTAGCGGCATTGGCAAAAGTAACTGGTGATGTGGGATTTCGAGATTTAGCACTGAGTGCCCTGCAAGACCTAAGAAAAACTTTACAGCATTCAGACCCGAACGAGCAGCGAAGAATTATCAAGCAAATTGGTCTTGGTGGAGCTTCTGGAGTAGGGTCTATAGTTTATACCTTGGTACGAGTTAGTCAATTTCTGGATGAACCGGAGCTTTTAGATATTGCCAGTCTTGCAGCCTCATTAATCACTCAGGAAAGCATTGCAAGCGATCGCTCTTTCGACACAATAGCAGGAGCAGCAGGGGCAATACTAGGGTTACTAACTTTGTACCAAGCGCATACCAATCCAGTTATCTTAGACCAAGCTCAAGCCTTGGGTTACCACCTGCTCAATAACCGTACCACCAGTGAGACTGGATTTAGAGCTTGGGCTACCCTAGAAGGCAAGTTAGCGACGGGATTTTCTCATGGTGCGGCGGGCATTGCTTACTCCTTACTGCGATTGTACAAAACCACGCAAGATCCCGTTTTTCTAGAAGCAGCAGAGGAAGCGATCGCCTACGAACGCAGCGTTTTCTCAGCCACTAACGGCAACTGGCCCGATGTGCGAAATTTTTCCCTTAACAAGAGCAAACCATCTTTTATGACAAGTTGGTGTCATGGTGCTCCTGGTATCGGTTTAGCCCGTTTGGGGAGTCTGATGATTCTTGATACAGCAGAAATTCGCCAAGAAATTGCAGTTGCCATCAACACGACTCAGCAATTTGGTTTACACAATATTGACCATCTTTGTTGCGGTAACTTTGGCAGGATGGAAGTTTTATTAGTGGGAGCTTGCAAACTGTCGCGTCCAGACCTTTGGAATACTGTTCAAAAACAGGTGGCTTGGGTTGTCGCAAGGGCAAAGCAAGTTGGTAGTTTTTCTCTATTTTCCGAACTTCCCGCAGATGTTTACAACCCTGGTTTCTTTCAAGGTAGTGCTGGAATCGGTTATGAACTTCTGAGGCTAGCATATCCGGAATCTCTTCCTTCTGTGTTGTTGTGGGAGTAAATAGCGTGTAGAGATGTAGCATCCTACGTCTCTACATAGGTCATCATGCCGGCAGATCGTCTTATCTAAACCGTATTGGGTCTTATGTACAAAGTCCAATCGAAAAAATTGCGAGTCTGACCGAAACGTTGCGTATTGCGATTGCTGGTTACTTTCCCCATACTACTACTATGAATTACTGGCTCAAAACTCAATCTTATCCCGTCCGCTTTTTGCTTTACTTAGAATGGGGGTTACTAACGATCGCGATCGCTGCTATTTCCCTCGAACTTATATTATTGCCACAAATATGGCAGTATAAGGTATTCGACTTGCTCATGCTTGCTGTATTTGTATTACTTGGTGTCACCTTACCTAGTGGTAAATTTGCTACTAAAATGCTGTACGTTGGCATACAGTTCAGTCTGGTTTTGGCATGGCTAGCTTTAAGCGGATCGCTATGGCTGTTATCAGTTCTGTTACTAATCCTCATGATTCGCAGTTGCTTCCTGTTACCATTACCGGGGCGCTGGGTAGTGGCGGGGTCAGCTTTTGCAATGGTGTTGCTTGCAAGAATGCAACAGCTTTACAGCACTCACAA
Source organism: Scytonema hankhaensis NUACC26 (assembly GCF_045865695.1). NCBI lineage: Bacteria > Bacillati > Cyanobacteriota > Cyanophyceae > Nostocales > Scytonemataceae > Scytonema > Scytonema hankhaensis. The sequence continues at coordinate 24,885 of NZ_BAACAP010000240.1, read as the reverse complement.
ACCTACTTTGTTTAACCAGTTACCACAATATTGGATAAGCCAGTGGAGTGATATTTTTTGGTTTGGAATTGTACTGTTATTACTAATACAGTTAATGCAGTACGTACTAGTGGTGCAACAGATGCAACAGCAACTAGCGCGAGAGCAACAACGATGGCAACAATATACCCAACAACAGGAAGAACTCACTGCACTCCAAGCACGACACCATGTCGCTTGTGAAAGCTATGATGCATTAGGGCATGCTTTAGCTGCCATCAACATTCAGTTACAAAGTGCCCTAAAATTCTGGTCTATTGACCCCAGTCAAGCGCAAGAGTTTTTGGCACAAGCCCAATGGCTAGGAGTTACCACCATGCAGGAAATTCGCAATTCTATGCGTGGGCTACGCATCCACACGATACCGCCACAGGTGGAACTGCCTTACGAACAGAAAGACCAAGGTATCCCTTAAGCTTTATTCAGAATTTTCAAGGCTTGCTGTAAAATCTGACCGTTAATTTAAATCTAGGTAGAGTTGGGTAAACGTAGATATTCTACGCTTACTCGACTTTCTAGACCTAGATACAGCAACGGTTACTGTATCATTTCCCGTTGGATTTTCACCAACCTCGAATAGCTCCAATTGGATTGGATTGAGCAAAAGTCCATCCCCACCTACAGAGTAAATAGGGTGACAATTGCTCGTAACCACTCGTGTCCTGTTAAGACGGGCATTAAAATATTGATGTCTCGGAATCAACTTAAGACTCTTTGACACTTTACCCCAGTGCGACCAAACGTGCTTCACCGTATTTACCTTGGTGTAGGCGGACTTGGAAGGAAGTAAAGGATGTTTATTTGGAATTCTTTCTGAAAATCTCCGACCACGACGCGCTATTACAAACGCCGCCGAAGATGACGAATTCATGCCATAAAGGGACATGAATTTCATCATCCCTACTAGGCTGCTATAGGCAGGCTCAACTTTCTTGTGATAAATACCGTATTTTTGGCAAGCATTATCTAGCGCATCATTCCATTGAGAATAGGCAAAAGAAGACAGCATCCTCGCGTATTTCTTACCTTTTTCTCGTAACTGCGCCTTCTTGCCAGAAAAGTCTAATTTCTCAGACGCTAGAGGGAAATTATATTGCTTAGCCTTAAGAATAATGAAGGTGGCAGCATCACTAAGAATAGATCCACGTTGATTGGAACTCTTAGAATGAAGGTCGATTTTATAATCACCAAAATCCAGTAAATTACCCTGAGCATCGCATACAGCCCACCCAATAGAGTCCGCATTCAAATCAACGCCAACATATCCAGAAAGGTACTCTGATATGATGTCGGGCAGGTTAATGTTTGTAGTCGCTGCAACGTACCAGCACTCATTTTTCCAATAAAAACGAAGAGTTACAGCACTGTATCCTTCATTCCACTTGGAAGTTCCATTTTTGGTTTTTACTTGATAACAGCGTGGTGAGATTACCTCAATTATCTCGTGCCTACCGTGCTTAAAGTTCAGCCCATCAATCCGAATATATTGACCACCCAGCCTTTCTTCTAAGGCGTAAGGAGTACGAATGGAAAGAACAAACTTGTCACTGCTCTCAACATAGTCAAACTGCGCTGATTGGTTGCCAAAGGACTCATCTTTACTGCCAACAAGCATAAAACTATTGGCGTCAGGCAAGGTATAATTAGGCTTGACTGACTTGAGATGTTTAAGCTGATTTTCTAATAAGTTTAACCTCCGCTTCTTTTGATGTAAGCCAAACTTAGCATCTTGGATCTGTGTTGTCTGGCGCTGTTTCGCTTTGATATTACAAGCTTTCTTAATTTTTAGCTTTATAGCTGAAAAGCCTTTCTTAGAACGCTTTGATTTTTCTTTTTTCTGCTGAAGTGCAAAATCTTTAATCTGCTTTTCACGTTTTCTGATGTCAGATTTAATTGATTTAATCTGACCTTCTAGTACTTTGATATGGTTGGCTCTGTTCTCATCAATATTCGATACAATTGCTTGCACCTCTGTGTAAATAGAGTTAGCCCACCGCTTGTTGATATTAAACTTAGCCTGTAATTGCTTATTACATTCAAGCTTACCTTTTCCCGCAAGAATCAATTCAAGGCAGTAGTGACGAGCCGAGTCAACCAAGTTAGAAAGAGCAAACAACTCTCCCCAGTGCCAAAATTCTATTTGGTCTGTATAAGTTTTAGTTGACTCTGCCACGTTTATCACCTCCTGTGCCATGTTTTATCTGTATAATCTATATTATAAGTCTCTAAATTGAGACTTTCAACTATTAATTAAGAACTAAATAAAAAATGCCTACACCTGAATGGAGACAAAGAAACGCGCACAAAAACCGACAGTATTCCGCAAAGTACAATGAAAACAACACGGTTGTTACTGTCGTTCTTAAGCCGTGGGTTGTTGAAGAAGTGAACAAAATCAAAGACCCATCCGAGTCGTATGGAGGATGGGTTAGGAAACAGATCGAAGCTTGGGCAGAAAAGCTGCATACTTGATGCGGAGTAATCTTTAGGCAGTCAAACAGTCAATATCTATGCATAAAAGCAGTTTTGCATAGATATGCCAAGATATTAGCAAACAGCAGTTAACCCTTTCGACTTTTATCTTAAATAATTTTACCTATTCACTCGACTTTCGTCAGAGGAATTTTGTCTATTGCGTCGATTTGGGATTCAAGACGTTTTTCAGATGTTTGATTCAGCTTAAATCTCTATGATGACTACAGTGACTTAAACACTAAAAAAGTTGTGTCAAATTTATATTCTACTAGCAGTCAAAGTGAAGAAGAAATAGTCATGAAATTTTATCTAATAGAAACTGTCACTAACTTTGACATTGGTAGGTGACTCTCATGTGGATAAAACCTAGAAAAGCAATGTTGCGCCATTCTAAACTGACTACCAAATTTACCTTACTCCTTTCGCTCGTTTTTATAGGCGCTATCTTAATAAGTAGTTTGGCTTTATCAAAGGCACTCGAGCAAAGATCTGAAAATGAAATAAACTATAGAGGGCAGATTCTCATGCAAATGATAAATTCAGTCAGAGAATATACTGCTAACAATATAACGACTCTGTTAACACCTAACCTAGAAAATCAACAAAATTTTATTCCTGAAACAATACCAAGTTTTGCAGTTAGAGAGGTATTTGAGAATCTACGGAAAAACAAAGAATATAAAGATTACTATTATAAAGATGCCACACTTAACCCAACAAGTTTACGCGATAAAGCTGATGAATTTGAAACAAATATTATAGAAATTTTTCGCAATGAACCAAAGCTGCAAATCTTATCAGGTTTTCGATCTCTATATGGAGAAAAAGTGTTTTATAGTGCTCGCCCTTTTGCTATAAAAGATTCAAGCTGTCTTCGCTGCCACAGCACTCCGGAAGTAGCGCCCAAAAGTCATTTAGAAACTTATGGAAAAGAGAATGGTTTTGGATGGAAGCTCAATGAAATTGTTGCTACTCAAGTTGTTTATTTTCCTGTCAGTGAAGTTTTTGATAGAGCTTACCAGGCTTTTTCCTTGTTTATCTCAATTTTTATTGGTGTTTTTACCCTGGTCATTTTTATGTTTAATCATTTGCTAAAGCGGAACGTTATCGCTCCCCTCAAACCAATGGCGCAATTGGCTCAAAAAATTAGCAATAACACATTTGTTTACGATCGCTTTGAAGAATTTGAATTCAAAAGCTTGGTTGCGATCGCTAAGCGCACTGACGAGTTAGGACACTTAGGACATATCTTCCTAAGAATGGTTTGTGAAGTCTACGATCGCGAACAACGCATGCAACAACAGATGCGCGAACTTAGTGTTAAGATTGACGAAGCTAAGAAAGCTCGTGAAGTGTCTGAAATTGTAGACGCAGAATACTTCCAGAATTTAAGCGCACAGGCAAAAGATTTTAGAAATAAATGGGTAGAATCCAATAAAGGAAAGGGAGTGGTGAGTGGTGAGTAGGGAGTAGGGAATGTTCTTTTTTTCAGATTTTTTTGTAGGATTTTTCCTTTCCTCCTCTTCGTAAACTATTAAATATTTGGGAATACATTATGTCTAAAATTGTGTCAGTTCATTCATTCCGTGGTGGAACAGGCAAATCGAACGTAACTGCTAATTTAGCAACTATTCTTGCTCGCTCTGGTAAACGAGTTGGCATAGTCGATACCGACATTCAGTCGCCTGGAATCCACGTCCTTTTCGGTCTTAATGAGGAAAAGATAGGCTACACTCTGAATGATTATCTTTGGGGACGCTGTGCCATTGAAAATGCTGCCTACGATGTCACGCCAATTCTCAAAATGAGTCACAAAGGTACTGCGATAAGGGGTAGTATTTATCTAATTCCCGCTAGCATTAAGACTGGCGAAATATCTCGAATACTGCGTGAAGGATATGACGCACGCCTACTCAATGACAGCTTCCGCGATCTCAGCCGCCGTTTTAAACTGGATTACTTATTCATTGATACTCACCCTGGTATTAACGAAGAAACTCTGCTTTCGATTATCATTTCCCATGTCCTAGTTATTATCCTGCGCCCAGACCACCAAGACTACCAGGGTACTGCTGTCGCTGTAGATGTTGCTCGCAAGTTAGAGGTGCCTAAAATGCTGCTAGTGGTCAATAAGGCACTGCCAACTCTCAACTTTCAAGCTTTGTCGCAACAGATGCAAAGAAGTTACAAGACGACCGTAGCTAGCATCCTACCCGTTTGTGAAGAGATGTTTCAACTGGGTAGCAGCGATGTTTTTTGTCTGCGCTACCCGAATCATCCCTGGACTCAAGGTGTGAGTGCGATCGCAAAGCAAATTCTATTTGATAATGACGTGAGTTCGACGAACTTGACAACAGCAGGAGGTTGGTTCAACAGGGGAAGATAAAATCCAACTCTTGTGCAGACTCGTAAAGTAGGGTGGGCAATGCCCACCATTTCGATGTTGGTGGGCATTGCCCACCCTACTGTTACAACTTGTGTGGAGCAGGCAAGATGCCTGCTCATAACGGGCGGGACGCCCGTTCCACAAGACAATTATTCATGTATTTCCACAAGACAATTATTCATGTATTGCAGTCAACTAAAAATCTCTATATCAAAGCATTTGCCGAGCCACGAGCTGAGCAAATAACCCCTGTTGATTTGTTAGTTGCTCAAAACTACCCTGCTGTACAACCCTACCGTTTTGAAGTACATAAATACGGTTTGCATTACGGATTGTGCTGAATCGGTGAGCGATCGCAATTCGGGTCACCTGTAGCCGCTCTAAACTTTGACTGACAATAGCCTGCGTTCTGTTATCTAAAGCACTAGTCGCTTCGTCAAACAGCAAAATCCGGGGTTTTAACACCAGTGCGCGAGCAATTAACAGTCGTTGTCGTTGCCCTCCAGAGAGGTTAGTACCCCCCTCACTGACTACAGTATGCATACCCATCGGCATAGCTTCGATATCATCCGCCAAGCCTGAGGCTCGGGCTGCTTCCCAAGCTTCATCCATAGTCACCAGCGCACCACTAGCAATGTTCTCGAAGATGGAACCTGACATCATTCGGCTATTTTGCATCACAACACCTAATTGTCGGCGCATTGCATTGACATCCAGCCCAGTTAAGTCTTGTCCATCGTAGTAAATGGTGCCAGATTCTGGAAAGTCAAACCCCAGTAGTAACCGGAACAGGGTAGATTTACCGCTTCCAGAAGGTCCTACGATCGCAATAAACTCTCCCGGCTCAGCTCGAATACTCACATCATCTAATGTTAAGGGTCCATCATCCCCATAGCGAAAAACCACATGGTCTACAATCACTCTACCTGATAACTTGCCTGGATCGCTTTTGCTGGAATTTAATTCTGGTGTGGCTAAGAGAATTGGCTGAGCCCGATTCCACAAAGGTAAGACTTCTAAAACGTCTACAACCGTGCTACTTAAACTAGTTGCTCCATTAATAAAAGTGCCATAAGCAGCGTTGAATGCCAGGAAAGTGCCAGTAGATAAGGCTCCTCCATTTGGTTGCTGTCCAGATGTTGCATTTAACGTCTGAACAGCAAACCAAAAAAGGACGGCATTCGTTAAAGGTGGCAGCACCTTATTGGTGACGGTGAGAAAGTCTTCAATACCCTGTGTACTCAGCATCAGTTTTAGCTGTTGGCTATACTGTTTACCCCAGTAGGCAAAAGCCCGTGCTTCGGCTCCAGCGACTCGGAGTTTAGCAACTCCATCGATCAACTGCACCATGACACCAGATATCTCCCCCTCTATCTCTAACAAGGGACGAACTTTATGAAGGGTGAGAATGCCAGAGACGATAGTGACGACAATATTCACAACAGCGACAACACAGGCTATCAAAGCTAATGAAACATTGTAGTAAAATAGCAACCCTAAATTTAGCAATGAAAAAAGACTGGAGAAAATGGTTTTCAAAACAGTGCTACTCAGTTTCTCACGGATTTGACTGACAGCATTGACCCGAGAATTTAAATCGCCAATTGAGTACTGACGAAAAAAGGACGCCCTCAGATTCAACAGTCGATCCCATACCGCCGCTTGGGTAGAAGCGTCCGCAAAAGTTTCTAACCTGATAATGGCGAACCCTTGAGTCAGTTGAAAAATCGTACTCCCAAAGGCAGCAGCTAGCAAACCCAAACCGATTTGCATCAACAATTCCTGCTTAGCATCCGGGATTGCATTGTCGATAAGGATGGCGGTGGCTGTTGGGGTGAGCATTCCCAGTAGGGTAGTGGCAATTCCAGTGAACAAGATGACAATAAGTTCTTTTGCGTGACCTTGCAATGCGAACCTCAACAAATCCCAAGTTTTGAGTTTTTTATTGGGCAGAGGGCGGTAAAATACGTAGGCATTTGGAACTAGCTTGGAGGTAGTACGGGTATTCACAGGGGTGCGGGTCTGCTCCACTGGATCGAAAATCTGATAACGGTTGTCAGCTACTGGTAACAGGGCAACCGGATGATTGTCTTCCATAGTGTAGGTAAGCATTGGACCAGAGTCCTTTTTCCACCACCGATCGGTTAATGCAATCCGACGCATCCGTATTTGCGAAGCGCGGGCGATCGCTTCTAGAGGGTCTTGAACTCGTTTGATGTCTTCTGACTTAGCAGGGGGACGAATTGTAACTCCCAAAGCTCGCCCCACTGCACCAGCAGCAATGAGTAGAGCTTGGTCTGGGTCGTCAGTTGGTGTCACCACTGGGTAAAAGACGGTTTTTTTCTGTTGCAGTACGGATGACAGTTCTCCTAATGTCTCCTGCATCACCTGATAATTGAGACGTTCCTTTTCCTGAAATCTACGTAATTCTGCTGACATCTCCTGCTGTTCCAACAGCTTAATGTAGTCGAGGAAATAAGTTGCAAGCAGAGCCAAACTGTCTGCTAAGGTATCCGCATCCTGAATTACAGAGATGTTCTCACTGGATAGCTCAACTTCGTCTGTAGCCTGCAACCACATCTTTGAATCTAAGGGCAACATTCCGGATAAAGGCAAAAGCGGCAGTTCCTCAAAACCCATCAAGTTGACACACCCTTGCTGGATTTGCACCCACGTTACAGTGTCATGTTGAGGCTGGAAAATATCGCCACTACCTAAAGAAAAGTAGTTGATGCCTTCAGGTTGCACTGGAATTGTAGGTGCGGTAACGTCGGATAGTACCGAGCTGAGTCGATGAATCCAGTTCTCTACGAAAGTTATTGCTTGGCGATCGCCGTTAACAATCCATTTGCTAAAATCTTCTATTGGCACCCTAATGAGTTCTGTTTCCTCCATAGACACTGCTAAAATTTGGCGCACCTCGTCTTGAGAACTTGGTACTGTTGAGAACATCGCTTCATTGGCTCCTACACTAAATAAATAACGACGGGAACCTTCTGCAATGCCATGTTTGACCTCGATGGTAAAGAGTGCTAAAGAACCAGATTTCACAACCCAAATTGTCTGGTGGTCATCTAGCAAGATTGGTTCATTACCCTTAAAAAGATATTGCTCCTGCGCTATTCCAAACTTAATTTGCTCGACCATGAATCGCTTTGCTCCAATTCAAAACTAACAATTTCTTTTCTAACTTTTGATACAAATAAGACTTACGTATAGCCCCCCTTTTTAAGGCTACAGTGTACACACAAGTTTCCTGAAGTGCCTTCTGCAGTTTCGATCCCCCCTAGCCCACGCCAGTCGCTGTGAGTTCGGGCTGACCCTCCTGCAGCGCTGGCTCCCCTTAAAAAGGGGGGAAATCTTCAAAGTCCCCCTTTTTAAGGGGGATTTAGGGGGATCTCAATGTGTTACTCCAATAACGATCTAGAGATATGTGTACACCGTAGTTGCAAAGGGAGGGAACTTGATTTTCAGTTTCCTCCTGACAAATTCACTTTCTCCCCAAACCTAAAGTGCTTCTCCTTCGCTGCGAATCAATTGCAAGTACGCACCCTCGATCTGCTTTAATTCTTCATGAGTTCCTCGTTGAACTACCTTTCCCCGTTCCAGGACAATAATTTCATCACAATCCCTGATGGTACTAAGTCGATGCGCGACAATAATGCAAGTGCAACCTCGCTGGCGGAGTTTGCGGTCAATGATTTTTTCCGTCTCGGTATCAAGGGCGCTGGTGGCTTCATCCATCACTAGGATGGGGGGATTGTTTACCAAAGCTCGGGCAATTTCCAGGCGCTGTCGCTGACCTCCGCTCAAATTGGTAGCGCCTTCTAGGAGGTAAGTATTGTAGCCTCTTGGCATTGAGAGCACAACATCATGAATCGCTGCGTCTTGACAAGCCCGCATAATGTAATTGTCAGGTACAGTGGTATCCCATAACGTTAAATTGTCCTTAACACTGCCAGCAAACAGAAAAATATCCTGCTCCACTAAAGCAATAGAATTTGCAAGTACCTGGCGTGGAATTTGCCCTCTTAGTTTACCGTCGAAGCAAATGTCTCCTTCCCAAGGTTCATAAAGCCCACACACTAGTTTGGCAACAGTGGACTTGCCAGAACCGCTTCCCCCCACCAAAGCAACTCGCTGTCCCGGTTTGAGCGAGAGATTAAAGTTTTCAATCAAGGGCGGGGCAACACGGTTATAGCCAAAAGTAACATTCCTTAACTCGACATAACCTTGTAATTTAGGCGATAGGGCATTGGGCATTGGGTATTGGGCATTGGGCTTTCCCCCTTGTTCCAATTGCGAATCTATGGGGTTGCGTAAGACATCATCTAAACGGTTCAAATCGCCCTCTACTTCTTGGAGGTCGCTTCCAAGAGTAACGAGATCGTTGACAGGCTGTAAAAACGCTTGCATCAGGCTCTGAAAAGCCACTAGCATTCCAATGCTTAAATATCCATCTATTACCCGGAGGCCACCCACAACCAAAAGTAGCATGGAAGAAACTGTGGAAAGGAAAGACGGCAGCACTCCTAAAGTTTGGTTTGTCACATCCATTTCTTGCTTGGCATTAATTGACTTAGCATAATAGCCTGCCCATCGGGAGAAGAAATCTGACTCCAAGCCGGATGCCTTGAGTGTTTCTATACTCTGAAGACCAGAAATCGTCACTCCAGCAACTTTTCCTTCATCCTGCTGTAATCTCATATTTGCGTCTACTCGCCACCTTCTTACCCATTGCAAAGCAAGGAGATTTACAGTGACAAAAGCTATGCCAATTGAGGTTAATACCGCGTCATACTGCAGCATGACTGCTCCATAAAAAACGACTGTTACCCCTGCAATAACCGTAGTCGCTAACTTACCCGAGAGAATGTCAGCTAATTTGTCATTCAGGTGGACGCGGTTGCTAATTTCCCCAGCAAAGCGTTGATCGTAAAAACCGACAGGTAGACGTAGAATGTGCCATAGGAACTGACTGGACATCCCCACAGACAGCTTAATTTTCATGTGACGTAAAGACTGCAACTGTAGTAGTGTCAAAAATCCCATAAGCCCTGCTACAAGAACGATCCCCAAAATCAGCGGTCGCAACCAGTCGTCTCTGCCCTCAATCAAAACATTGTCTACAAAAACCTGAGAGAATGTTGGTATTGCCAATCCGGGAATCACAAGCAAAAATCCTGCGAGCACGGAGTAGGCAAGCGCCCCTCTAGACCTTTGCAGCCTTTGCCATAGAGCCAGGAGCGTATTGGGTTTGCGACCCCCTTTTTTAAACCCCGGACCAGGCTCGAGAACCAACACGACACCAGTGTAGGCATCACTGAATTCTTGCAAAGAGACAGTACGCACTCCGGCGGCTGGGTCATTTAGATAAACTCGCTCCCTGCCAAATCCCTCTACCACCAAATAATGGTTGAAGTTCCAAAACACAATATAAGGACATTGCAGTTTTTGTAGGGCTTCCAAGTCTATTTTAAAACCTTTTGCCTTTAGACCATAACTTCTAGCAGCGTTAAGGATATTAGAAGCTTTGCTTCCGTCTCGCGAGACTCCGCAATCTTGACGGAGTTTTGAGAGCGCAACAATTCGACCGTAATAACCCAAAATAATACCTAAAGCAGCAGCACCACATTCTACTGCCTCCATTTGTAAAAGAGTGGGTGTACGACGCCGGATGCGCTTACGCCAAAGAAATAGATTTCGTAGAAACATAAATTATTGGATACCACTCCAAGACTTAAGGATGGGAAAGACAAAGGTGATGGGTGCTTGTTCCTCCACAGTCACTCGTACAGAGGTAGTAGTTCCAGGAGACATCTTCATCTGCGGACCCTTTGAAGAAGACCACTTGTAGCTGCTGAAGGTGGAAGTATCCGGTTGAAGTTCGGCGATTACTTGGAGATGAGGACCTTGAGATATTAAACTTTCTACAATTTCGGGATTGCCTATCATATTAGACGCACCCTCTTTAGTAATAGGAAAGGAAGATATTTTCTTAACAGTACCCATAATCCCGCCAAAGCGTTCTCGCTTAACTGTAGAGGGTGTAATTTGCAATTTCATAGCCTTTTGAATCTTCTTGCCTTCACTAACTGGAAAAAATGCGACGCTCGCTAGTTTAGCAGATGGCTCTTGCGCCTCTATTGACCCAATACGAGTTCCTTGACTGAGAATTTGCCCAGGAGTCATAGTGATTTCCAAAATGCGTCCGGTATACTCGCTCTTTATATGGCTATTGTTGTTTAATTGCAGTTCCATCTGAGTAATATTCCGCTTCAACTCCTGAATCTGATTTTGTCGGGTAATGGAGGATTGGAAATTTTGCTCAGCCTGAATTTTTTCCTTACTATCTAATTCTTTTAACTGGGTTTTGATGTCAGCGATTTGGCTCCTGTTTTCACGGTATGACTTTTCTGCTTGAACCTGATTAATGTCTAGTTGCTTTAACTGGTCTTCAAGATCGGCAATTTTTTTGATGCCATCGAGATAAGTCTGTTGTGCTTCTAACAATGTATCTTCCGAAATCGCCCCTTCAACCTTTAGCTTTTTGCGCCTCTCGAGTCTATCTTTGAGAGTAGGAGTCAGAGCTTTAGTTTCCAAGAGGCGTTGTTGTAGGTTTTGTCGTTGCTGCTTAATAGCGCCTATGTCTTTATCTCTGATAATTGGAGTCAAGGACTGAGCTTCTAAAAGGCGCTGTTGTAGGCTTTGGCGCTGCTGTTGCATTGCTGTAATTTCTAATTTGCTGCGTTGAGTTTGAAGCGAGCTAGCATCCTGATTTTGCGCTTCTAGTTCCGCTAGCTTGGTGTGCTGTTGCAAAAGTTGCTTTTGCAGTTCTGCTTGAGAGATCGTTGCTAGCACCTGTCCCTTCCTAATGAAGTCCCCTACACGTACATTTATTGTTTGCAACTGACCTGAGGTTGATGCTTGAAACGCCATAACCTTGCTGGGATAAACAAGTACCCCCTGACCTGTAACGGTAATGGGGATACGACCCACGACACTCCAGGTAAGCCCTACTGCAACCAATGTTCCTAAAGCAGCCAAAGGTAACCACTTCTTAGGGCTAACAACTTGCATCAGTTGATCTAGCCGTTCAGGGGAAGATGAATGTTCTAACGCTTGTTTGCGAAACAGGTTATTCTGTGGATTCACCATTTGATATCATTCCAAATTGTTAATTAGTTGTTAGTGGTTATACCGTTTTTATATGAAGATGCATAGAAAAAACCTCCATCTGTGGCATCTCTCCTTACCCCCCTTAATCCCCCCTTATAAAGGGGAGAAATAGGAAATTTATTTTCCTCCCCAATGCATCGGGGAGGTTAGGAGGGGTAAAAATAATGTGCAGCTTCATATTAAATCGGTGTTAGTAGTTAGTTGTTAGTAGTTTGTGGTTAGTTGTTTGTGGCTACTAACCCCTACCCCCTAACCATTACCAAGAATTCTTTTTAACATCCAATCAAATCTGGCTCCAGCGAGTGCCACTTGAGCCAAAAAATCTGAACTCAGTTCATTTTCATATTTGAGGTTTTTATCTAGGGGCTGACCGGTGCTGTAAATAAGCCTGCCATAACCTAGCCGACTGACTATTGCCTGCTGTTTGTCTGCTAACAAGACTGCAAGCACTCGATAAAACCGGGCAGCAAAACTTACGTCATGCAACAATTTTGCTGCAAGCCTCCATCGAGGAATCGACAACACAAAAGAGTTTTCTAACGCTTTAACAGTAACAAAGGGCGGACGAGCTTCTACAAAGGGCGTTTCTCCTACTATACCGCCTCGAGATAATCTGCCGAACTCACGCTCTGGAGTTTCGCTGCTTTCCAAGCTTGAAAAGGCGCGGGCTAGGGGATTGCGCTCATCCTCAAAGACACAGAGGGTCATTTTTCCATCTAATAGGATATGGAGTGCTTCGGCAGGTCTTCCTGCATGAATAAGGACAGATCCTGCAGCGATTGTGTTTACTTGACCAGCAGCAATTAACCAATCGATGTCACTATCATGCAATTGTGCAAAAATGAACAGAATTTCTCGCAGCTGAGGTTGAGCAAGAACGAGCGTGCTATTACCTAGCTGATTAACTATCCTCTCCAATCTGTCTGCAAGCAGAATCGCGCTTGCTCGGTAGAGATGGGCAGCAAAACTAACATCTTGTTGTAGTTTTGTCGCTAATTGCTGCTGTGGAATCGACAATATCAGAGACTTTTTGAGCGCTCTAACAGCGGTAGAGGGTTGATAAGCTTCTATAAAGGGCATTTCTCCCACTATCTCACCACTTGATATCAGCGCGATTTCACGCTCTGACATTTCGCCACCTTCTAAAGCGGCAAAAGCGCGACCTAATGGATTATCGTGAGCTTGAGATATGGAAACTGTTAAAGCACCATCCAACAGGATATGTAGTGCATTGACAGGTTGACCTTGACGGATAAGAATTGTACCAGGAGGAATTTCTTCTCTGCTACCCGTCGCCAACATCCAGTCAATATCGCTATTACTAAGTTCTTTCAGTAGAACTTCTGTCATAATTTGACTCCCTTGAATTTAAGAAGAGCGGGAGAGTATTTTTGCTGATAACTTGCACCCTTTTTGATAAAGGTAGGGTGAGCAACGCTTGCCAACGTTAAAATAAGAGTCAGTAGATGTCGGCTTTGCGTTGCTCATACGTACTACACTCAACAGCGTTATTGATAGTGGTGCAATATCTAATGAATGGTAATTGCAAGTGTTTCAACATGAAAAGTTTAGCACTTATTTCTCTGAAGCTTTAGTCGTAGAAGCATCGTTTAGATCTAAGGCGATAAATTGAAAAGCAGAAGCAACCACATTCATAGACTTGAAAACTAGTGTTGAACTACTATCAGGGCTAGAATTGGATTGCTGAGAAACAAACTTATCATTTTCCTCTGTACCTCCTGCTACAACCTCTAATTCTTGCTCTGAAAGTTCTAAAGCTGCACGGGTTTCAAAAATTTCATCTGACATAATATTTCCTTTTTTTATCAATTATTACCGTTTGATAAAACAGAGGCATTTACCAAAAGGTATTTATGCTGAGGAAGTATTGAAATCTGTTAACAGTTTCTCTGACCTTTTGTTCGTCTTTTCTGGCTTGTTCGCTACTAGTGATACCACCAGTAATGTTATCTAATTCATCATCGTCTAACTCAACAATTTGTTCGGAATTAGTAGAAAAATGGTTTTGGTCTTGGAGTTCATGATTTCTAGGCATAGTATTCCTCCTAATTTAAAGTTCATGAAACTGAAAACATTATTCTGGAATTGAAGAACTCGGAACTAATTTAGAACTTTTCTCAATCCCTTTACGATTTCTATCGTAGAGGTTTCACTTAGAATAAACATCTGAAAAATGTCTTGACTTCTGCTTCAACAAAATAGATAAACCTTTTTTGACTAAAGTTAACCTTACAAGTAAATCTGCTTATGACGAAAGTAGGAGGAGAAGTGTCACAAGTGTAAAGAAAAATAACTAACAAGTAGTAGCATTCTTAATTAAGATGGAGAACGTATGTAAAATTTGCTACTAAGTCAAAAAATTGGTTTTTCTAAGGGATGGCGATCGCATCTACATTTCATCTTTTTCAAACCGCTTTTACGCAGTATAGAAAGATGACATAGGTTACTGACAGGCAAAATAATTCAATAAGAAGGGAAAATCGATTCAAAAGTTTTTGAGAGATCCCTCCAACCTTGGGTATAATCAGTAGTTGAAATAGTAGGGACGCAAGTAATTCCAATTTATCCCAGCATATGGTGTTTAAAAACCCTCTTGTCAATAGCTATTATAAATATGTCTAATTATACCACTCTAATAAATGCCATCATTCAACGAACAAAAGCTTTTGAAGATGACCTCCCAATAAAAAACAATGCTTGCCGCTCAAAGTTCTTTTTTCACCCACATCCAACTTCCAAAGTTTGCCTTTTCTTTCACGGATTTACAGCTGGTCCTTACCAGTTTGAACCAATTGGAAAAATACTATTTGACGCTGGTTATAATGTTTTAGTTCCCTTACAGCCAGGTCATGGAGTTGCAGGAAATTGGGATAGTAATAATCCCCCTCCTCTTCCTACAGAGGCAAAGGTTTATCAAGAGTTTGCACTTTATTGGTTAGAGGTTACACGAACTTTAGGGGAGCAAGTTATAGTAGGAGGACTCTCTACAGGAGGGAATTTAGCCGCTTGGTTATTCCTAGAACGTCCTCAAGAAATTAACAAAGCTATACTATTTGCGCCTTATATTAGTGGGACAAATTCACTGGTAGATTTCTTTGTAGAAGTTTTACCAATTTATTTTGAATGGTTAAATAAAGATAATCCGGGAAATTTTGGATACAAAGGATTTCGCGTTCCGGCTTTGCGGATTTTTTTAGATCTGGGTGAAGAAACGCTCGCTCGGGTGAAAAATCAACCTATTGCACCATTTTTTGCCATTGTTGCAGAAAGCGATCGCACTGTTGAGCGTCATGAATTAAAAAAATTGTTCAGAACAACACTTCAACACCAACCAAAGTCCTGGTATTTTTCCTTTGATAATTTTTTTCATATTCCTCACACCATGATGACAAAATCTGAGGGGAATCAATACCAAGATTTACTCATTACTATAGCTAAAGCTTACATTGAGAGCAATATTACTTGGTTTGAATTGATGGAAATCGGTCATCAGATACTACAAGGAAAAACTTTTGAGACTGCTGTTGAGACCCTAAATTTAACGCAACGAGTTTGTTCAGATTTGTCTGTTATGTTAGCAGTGATGAACAAGAAAATAATTATTGATAACGAATAGAGTTTATCACCATACAAACAAAACCCACCTACGTGGGTTTCTCAAAATCCTTACAATTTTGCTATAATTTTTAGTTATTGTACTTTTCAATTTTTTGGTGGATGCCAACCAGAATAAGAGTTGCCTGAGATAGAATTTTTCCAGTTTCACAAATGCGGTCACGTATATACTCAAAAAAGCTGATTTTTAGCTACTCATTCAATGCGATCGGCTTGTTAACACATGATTTAGCTATTACCGCTAGATTTGTACCAGGGTTTGGGTGGACAGACGGTTATAGTTTTTGCAACTACTCCTTTCTCGCTACAATATTACCTAACCTGCCCTGTTCTTATTCCCTTAGATAACATAATGCATCACGTCCATCGTTATAGTAATGTTGTCGGGGGTTTCAACACCAAGAACTTTAGCAATAATATCTCCCGAATATTCGATAAGAGTATCGCTTCCTTGTTGTAAAAACATAAGGTTTTGTGCATTCTCTACTCCTGAAAATGCCAGCAAATCTCTTCCTAGCTCAAAATCAGCAATGAGAGAAAAGGCATTAGGTTCCAACACAAACGTATCTTTTCCCTCTCCCCCTAAAACCACATTTCTACCACTGCCTCCTATAAGAACGTCACTGTCCATTCCTCCTACAAGAACATCTGCTCCACTACCTCCTGCAAGATAGTCTCTTCCTTCATTTCCAATAAGAACATCATCCCCTTCTTTTCCATAAAGATTATCTGCAGAAGAGTTTCCTTGAAGGATATCATTACCCTCCGTGCCTGTGTAGGTTGAAACAAAAGATTCGATAATTGCACGATCGGCTTGTACAAATCCTGCCTCTTGAGTTATGGGCAGTGAAGTTGCTTGTAATACTGAACTCACACTTTCTGATGAAAGACTTCCCCCTGCTCTCTCTAGCATCAATGCCACTACCCCTGCCACATGAGGAGCTGAAGCAGATGTACCGCTAAAAGGATTAAATGAAGTATCGGAACTAAACGTAGTTTCTACCGCATCAGGAGCAAAAACTTCAGGCTTTTCTCTAAGAACGGGTAAAGAAAGTCTAGTACCCTCTGTGTCTAAAAGAATTGGTGAACCTCCTCTACTTGTGTATGTTCTTACATCTTGAGGATTTTCTGACTCTGATGCTCCTACTGCAATTGATGTGGGAGCATTTGCCTGACCATACACGGTGCGGTTTAACAAGTTTGGATCTACATACTCGTAGGTGGTAGCACGGTCTAGTCCGTTAGCGGAACTGATCCACTTAATAGTACTTGATTCATGAGAATCAGTACCTCTCCTTGCGATCGTCAAGTAAAGAGTTTCATCTTTTTCTGGCTGGTAGAAAAGAATTTTTAGCGGCTCGTCAAGAGCAGAAAGAGAGGGAATAGTAGAGATACTTAATACATTACTTTCGCTAGGAAGCTCCGGACTGTTAAGCAAAAACATATCATACTCTGATACGTTATTGCCTATCGGTTCATCCCAACTTAGAAGGGGACGAATTATCGTGCCATCTTCTGTGACTTCTATATTCTGAAAAAGGTCTATACCTTCCCCCGGATCGAAATCATGGGCTACAAAAGTAAGATCTCCCAAAGAAAATGTATTTCCAGGACGAAATTTGCTTTCATAAGCAAGATTTCCATTATTGCCTGCAGCAGAAATAAAAGTGATTCCGTTATCTGTTGCATTTTGTACTGCCTTTGCTACCACTCCATCCTGAAAAAAGGGGGCAGGTACAGGAGTATCATCTACAATAATGTCTACGCCTTCTGCCATCAGCGCTGAAACTGCTTTGGCAAAACCATCTTCATTAACTTTAGAAGCAGTTTGTCCTTCATCTTCAAAAATTGTATGAAAAAAGATTTCTGCTCCTGGGGCAATGTCATGGATAATTTGTGCCATTGCTCTTCCCTCATCATCAGCAGAAGGAGAGGTATTAGCAAGGTCTTTTAAAAGAGTCACAGAAGCCGTCTTTCCGTAAGGATTTCCTTCCCCTGGTAAGTCGCCGCTTTTAACATCAGCTTCTAAACCAGATAAGGCATTGAAGCTTGTAGAAATAATTCCTATCTTTATACCAGTCCCATCAACATGAAAAAGCTGTCGTGCAATATCTGAACGGATTGCGCGATCGCCAACGCTTGTCACTTTTCCAGTCATAGATTCCTTAAGAATTTAATAATGAAATCAGGCAGAGAGTTATAATCCCCTCTTAGCCTTGGCGATTGGAAATCGCAGCTACACAAACGAAGTTCGCCTGCGCGAACTAAACTACAAGGGGGATAAGACGCGGATTTAGTATGAGATAGCATCAAACCTACTAACCACTGACAGCCCTAAAAGGCGTACTTAAGGTAAGTGCTTGCCAAGTAAGATGAATTAGAACATAAAATAACAAAAACTAAAGTCTAAAAGGCGTACTTAAGGTAAGTGCTTGCCAAGTAAGAGTAGAGGAAACTTTGAGTTGAGCTTTGTGTTGCAGGCGTAGGCTAGCCATACTACGACGAGCCATGCTATTACGTACTATATGATATTAACTCTAGTAATAGTTTAAACCAGAAATATTACTAGAGTTAAGTCTTCTTAACTACGCTTTTGGAGTAGATAAAGCAGCACCAACCCAACCTCCTACTGCTCCTCCACCGAGTGCGCCACCAACAGCACCAAGACCCGCAGCTCCTACTAACTTCCATCCTCTTTTGCCATCGAGAAAGGCATTTCCGCCGTTAAGAATGGCACCACCAAGAGCACCAAGACCTCCTCCAGCAATGTTATCTAGCTCGTTATCGTCTAGCTCGACAACTTGGTTAGCAGAGGTTAATTGTAGGTCTTGGTCTTGAAGTTCATGATTGTTGTACATGATGTTTCTCCTAATTGAAATTCAATAACAGTGTAAGGATGTTCTAAGAATTGTAAGACGCTATTGCGATCGCCTCTAGCGGGTACTTAGCGCCATCGCAACAACTCCTCAACCCTTCACGATTTCCATCGTAGAGATTTAATCAGAAACAAACATCTGAAAAACGTCTTGATTTCTGTTCCAACGAAGTAGCTAAATCTTCTTTGACTAAAGTTAACCTTATAAGTAAATTTGCTTATAACGAAAGTGAGGGAGATGTCAGAGTTGATAAATATACCTGCTCTGCATAAAGAAAAATAACTTCCAGAGTTAGATATGATGGATTCATAGCTTGCGTAAAGAGAGCGGTACTTAAGGATTTGTTCTAATGACAGAATACCGTTACGCGAGCTTTCTTATTTCTCAAACATCCTCTTACAAAATGCATAAAGATGTCTAATTATACCGGCTCTTGCGTACTTAGCGTGCTATTTTTATAGGAAAATTAGCTTAAAATCCTTGTCTGGATTGTATTACAGCCATTATTACCTTTATAACAGTATTCTTTTCTAAAATTGAAACTAGAAGTGTCTGTAAGCCTTGCAAATCAAGCATAATTATAAATTTTAATTAAAATTTAGCACGCTATGTACGAAAGAACCAAAATGACATAATTGACGAATTGACAGAGAACCCTGTTCAAGTAACTGGTATACTTAGCCGTGAAGAAATCTATAATCGCTAGTTATGACTGCTGTTGCATCTTTCATCGATACAAATGTTTGGTATCGTTTGTTTGAAGACCAAAAAATAGAAGCAGCAGAAAGAAACAGAAAGCGTAATATTGCTATTTCAATTACCTCAATTCAAGGAATGATAATTAGTACACAAGTTGTGAATGAGGTGTCTGCTAATCTACTGAAAAAAGCAGCCTTTAACGAAGACCAAATCAAATCTGTGATTCAGTCACTGTATCATCGCTGCACTGTGGTAGAGTTCAGCATAAATACTTTTGAATCTGCATCGGATATTCGCAGTCGATATAATTTTTCTTTTTGGGACAGTTTAATTGTGGCTTGTGCGCTGGAAGCAGATGCCAGTGTTATTTATTCTGAAGATATGCAAGATGGGTTAGTAGTAGCTAGTCAATTAAAGATTGTGAATCCATTTAAATGAAAAAAGTCCCTAATTATAAATAATCAATAAAATTAGTGGATGCGATCGCTTGTTATTAGTTTAAAGGAGGTTTTAATCCTCGTTCTACAGCTACTTTCAAAGCTTTCGCCTTACGCACCAAGCCTCGTCTGTAGATCTGCATTAATTCATCTAATTGTCTCACGTCTAACTCATTAAGTTGACCTTCCTGGTTACGTGCCAAGAGATCGCTCAAAGACTCTTGCTGTTGAGGAACCATCTGTAGATCGCACAAAGCCAAAACCTGTTCATTCGGCAATGACTCTACAGGTAAGTCGGTAATGGCACGGTCAATGAATTCTACTAATACATCTTCAAGTCGCCGATGGGTAAGGGCAGCAATTTCTTTTACATGCTGTGCTAACATCTCAGGAAGTTCTATGGTGACGATTTCAGCCATTTCTTACCAGCTTAGTTTTTTTACCTTCATTATAAACAAAAGTTTCCACGAATAGAGTACAGGTTTAAACTCACAGATCTTTAGAGTTGTTCAATACTAGCGCTACTTGGGAATACTGAATGAGAGCAATGGTTGATGGTTAGCCAATGCTAGTCAATAGCCTAATTTAGCAACTAGGAAAAAATTATGATACCAGTTACAGCAACATTTTTTCTTACCGATTGGATTGTCAAGGGATTGGCAGATGGAACTTTAGAACGAGTTGGAGGTGTAATTCGGTATGTAGCAACAAAACAAGTTGCTGCATGGTTAAGAGATTCTCAACTAAATTCTTCGCCTTCATCGAATAATTTACTAAACTTAATATTGTCTGGAGCCAATGCACTTGGTTCAGTAGCTAATGTAGCTATTACAGGTAAAGGACTTTCTGATGTCAATCAAAAACTAATTGAAGTAGAACAAGCAAGTTTAAGTAATCTTGTTGTTTCAGGAGGAAACTTATTTGCAACAGCTGTTGGTGCAGCTGTAACAGAAAAAAAATTCGCTAATGTTAATCAGAGATTGGGTGGAATTGAAAATCAGTTAGGGGCTTTAGAGCAAAGTCTACAACTTACCCAAGGTATTTTACAGGTAACTACTCCTGTAAGTATACTTAATCTTGGTGTATCGGTAATGGGTTTTGCTGTTATAGCACAGCGTCTTAAAGAATTAGAACAACGCCTACATCAAGCACAAGAACTTTTAAACAAAATTAACCGTAAAATTGACCTTGGTTATTATGCGAATTTTCGTGCAGCTCTAGATTTAGCTGTTAACGCTTTTACAATGAGCAAACCAGAAAACCGTAGAAGCAGCGCTCTACAAGCTATCAACCGCTTCTTAGAAACCGAACATATTTATACTGACTATACAGATACAGAACTTGGGCAAAAGAGCCAAATTGCTGATGAATATTTGCTAACTTTATCTTTAGCCTATCTTGCTGAAGCACGCTGCTATTTGGAATTGGAAGAACACGAAACAGCGCTTCATCGTTTCCAGGAAGGGGCAAATGTTTTGCGATCGCGGATTCAGAAATACATAGAACTTTTGTTAACTTCTAATCCGGCTGTATATCTACAACCTGAATTTAAGGGTCAAATTGATTTACGAAGATTAACTCGAATTTATCAATGGCTCGATCCAACTTTGGATGAAAATGACGTATTTGATATGCAACGTGAAAATCTGATTAAGCTAGTGCAAGACCCCAATCAATGGATAGACTCGCTACCAGCAGCAATTTTAGATCGTGTTGAAGTTAAAAGCGGTTGGTTCGGTCTAAATAAAGATAATTTGAAGCAAGAAGCTTATAAACGACTTCCTCAAATTTTGGAAGTCATAGAATCTATGGTCGAAACAAATCACCGTTTTGAGGCATATCAATTAGAAGTACAAGCGATCGCACAATTAGGAATAAGTTTTCATGAATGGCTTAAATTAACTCCCGCTACAGAAGAAAAACCAGACAGAGCCAATTTAATGTTTATCATTCCAAGCCAACCAGTAGATGTAAAACTAGCTAACTAAAACAATACAGCGATCGCGCTTTCTTCTGTTGACGCTCTTAGAGAATGTTTGAAAAGTTTACCGTTGTATTAAGATCGTAACTAGCCCCCCTTTTTAAGGGGAGCCACTGCGAAGAACGCGGGTTAAAGGAAACGTAAATTATGGAATTTTACACAGCAGTACTTAGACAAAATGCAGGTTATTGGGTAGCTTTATGCCTAGAAAATGGACTTGTGGGACAAGGCAATACTCAACAAGATGCGATCGCTAAGTTAAAAGATGCTATTGATTCTTTTGAAGCTGTTTATGAGAGCGAACAAAATATTTACAAAGCTTCTGTATCTATAGAAGAACTTCATGAATTTTTAATGATAGAGGGCAATGAGCAAAGTTCTGATTTTTATGAATTAAGAAAAGTTTATGCCTAGAAATATTCCAGCACTAAAACCACGAGAATTAATCAAAATTTTAGAAGAAGGAGGTTGTCTATTTTTAAGACAAGGGAAAGGTGACCATTGTTTGTTTACTCGTGAGATTGGAGGTCAAAGGAGAGTTGTTCCAATAGATATGGGGGCAAGAGAGATATCTCCTGCCTATGTTTTAAGAATTTTTAGGCAGTTTGGTTTTACGGATGAAGAAATTGAAAACCTTTTAAAGTAAAAGTTGCAGAGTTTCCGCCCTCCCGGAGGTTTTTAGATGAGTAGAACGGGCGAGGATACCCGTACCATAAGAGCTAATACGTCCCAATAGATGTATGTGTTACTACATACCCACAAGGATTTTTTGCCTCAGTTTACTGAGTCGTCCTGGGTTAGTTTTAAAAAAATATAAAATGTCGTCTATAATTGTATAGAAAAACACATAATTTTATAAATTAAGTAATGAAAGCATCAGAAACCACTCTTCGCAACTTATTAGAAGGAGGCAAACAATTTCAAGTACCTCTTTTTCAGAGACCATATTCATGGAAACAGGATAATTGGGAAATTTTATGGAACGATCTGATAAGTATTTATACTGATGAGGTCAAAGGTTCTTATTTTTTAGGTCCCATAGTCACGCAAGCAGAATTAGGAACAGCTGAGGGAATCACTCCATTCGTAGTTATAGACGGGCAACAACGTCTCACTACCTTAAGCATTCTTTTAGCAGTACTACGGAATCATCTTAAAAAATCTGATAAACAAATGTCAGAACAAATACATGAGTTTTACTTGATTAACAAGTATCAAAAGAATGATGATTTCTATAAAGTATTGCCTACTCAAGGCGATCGCGATGCTTATAAGAACATAATTGATGGTAAAGCAACAAAAGGGAAAACTAAAGAATTAGTGCCAGGACAAATCTATGAAGCTTATAAATTTTTTGATAAGCATCTAAAGCAACCTATCCTTGATGATGTTCTTCTTGACTTAGGCAAGTTGAAAACGATTATTTTGGAGTGTTTAGTCTTAGTTAATATTACTTCTGGTGCTGATGACAATCCCTATCTTATTTTTGAAAGCTTAAATAACAAGGGTGAAGAACTCACTCAGGCAGACTTAGTGCGTAACTATATTTTTATGAAGTTGCCACCAACAGAGCGAGATGAAGTTTATAACAATGAATGGGCTACTCTTCAAGACAGATTTAAAGCAAAGTCAGGTGATAAGCCTTATGCAGAAGAACTGACAAATGCTTTTTGGTTTTATCTCCGAAAAGATGGTGAAGCCGTTAATCAAAAAGAAGTTTATAGAGGTGTTAAAAAACGATTCGATAAGTTGAAAAATGAAGAGAGCGTAAAAGCAGAACTACGAAATATCATAAAGTTTGCCGATTACTATAAGCGGCTAAATTTTGAAGAGGAAGAGACCAATACCAAGCTAAGACATTGGTTCCAGAGATTGAAAAGATTAAATTTTACAACTTGTCATATATTTCTTCTAAATATTTATTATGAATATGAGGAAAACCGATTATCAATTGACGAATTTGAAGCAATTTTACGATATTTAGAATCCTATTTTGTCCGGCGTTTGTTTGCGGGAGTTTCTACAAAAAGTTTAGGGACAGTTTTTAATAACTTGTATAGAGAAGTAGAACAAGAAAATTCTACTAATCTCGTTGATGGCTTATGTAAAGTTTTAAAGAAATATGATAAGAGTAAAGTTTGGCCTGACGATGATGCCTTTCGTAAAGGAGTTATTGAGAATAGTTTATATACTAAAAGCTTGAGCGATCGCGCCAAGCTTATTCTAGAAAGTTTAGAGGCATCTCTTACTAAGGAGAAGGTCGCTCCAAGTGAGTTAACAATCGAACACGTTATGCCCCAAACATTAACGAAAGAATGGAAAACTATGTTAGGGACAAACCACGCTTCTATTCATAAAAAGTGGCTACACACCACGGGTAATCTCACATTAACAGGATATAACTCTGAACTGTCTAACAAACCTTTTGAAGAAAAGTTAGTTCTCTTGAGCAACAGTAATGTAACCTTGAATCAATATTTTCAAAAATCAAAAGTTGATACATGGAATGAAGAGGCAATCAAAAATCGTGCTAACTATTTAGCAGACATAGCTATTAAAGTTTGGCCTAGATAAAGAAAATTATGAGCTGTAGAGTCCGTCATAATATTATATTAAAGTGACAGTACCAGGATGGTTTGAGCAGTTGCATTTGTTTCTCCCACAGAGGTTATGTTCGATGAATCCAACGAAAATTGAAAAAGATTTTGATTGCCTTGAATTTAAACAGCAAGCCCAAGAAGAAATTTCAGAAGACATTAAAAGCCTCATTCCTAAAGAACAGATCAAATATTTGCGTCAAAAGGCAGAATCTAGTTCTCTTGGTGAATGGTGGAAGTCTATTAAGAACAGATTGCATTAATGAATTTTTGCAAAAAATGACGTTTCATGAGGTAAGAACGGGCATCCCTGCCCGTTCCACAAGACAGAAAGAGAAAAAATGGTGTGGTTCTAAATGTTAAAAACTGGTGTAATTAACCAATCTTAAACACCGACTCAACAGTTGACTTAATAGAATCTCGTGCATCCTTTAAAGTCTGAGCTATGGGATGTTTTGTTTGCAAAAAGACTCGCGCACAATTGCGTCCCGGCATTCCCGAAATGGAACCACCTGGATGAGTTCCCGCACCCGTAAGGAACAAATTTTCAATTGGTGTTTTGTAGTTGGCTATTTCTGGT